>JBLNBI010000033.1:0-12297 GCA_050259815.1 Actinomycetota bacterium
GGGGCGGCAGGGGCAGGATGATCATGGCCAGGATCGCCATCAGGAACAGCGGCATGGCGGATTGGTAGCGGCGCAGGTCGGCGGCCAGGCGGGTCAGGAAGTTCATGGTCGGCGGGCTAGGTCAAATGCGAAGGAACGGTGACGTCGGGCAGGTGCGGAACGGACGGCCTGCGGCCCGACTGGAAGGCCTTCAACTGGAGGACGTAATTCAGTACCTGGGCGACGGCCCGGTAGAGGGGCACCGGAATCTGCTGGTGCACCTGGCTGGTGTTGTAGATGGCCCGGGCGAGGGGCGGCAGGGGGATGACGGCGACACCATGCTCGGTGGCGATCTCCCGGATATAGAGGGCCATCTCGTCCACCCCCTTGGCCACCACGAAGGGCGCCTCGGCGCGCTTCTCGTCGTACTTGAGGGCGACGGCGTAGTGCTCCGGGTTCACGATCACCGCGTCGGCCGTCGGCACCGTCTTCCTCGCGCCGCGCCGGGCGAGCTGGCGCTGGAGCTGGCGGATGCGCTGCCGGACCTCCGGGCGTCCCTCGTTCTCCTTGTATTCCTCCTTCATCTCCCGCTTGCTCATGCGCTGGTCCCGCAGGAAAAGGAAGGCCTGGAGCGGCAGGTCCAGGAGGGCGAAGACCACGAATACGGCGCACAGGGCCATGGTGCCGTCGATCATCAGGGAGGCGCCCTGGATCAGGGCCCGGTCCAGGGTGGTGGCCTGCAGGCGCACGTAGTCGGTGAAGCTGTTGCGGCAGGTGTAGTACAGCACGGCGCCCAGGGCAACGGCTTTCAGGATGGGGGTGAGGACGGCGGTGGCGTGCTTGATGGTGAACAAGCGGCCCAGGTTGGCCATCGGGTCGAGGCGGTCGAAGCGGGGCATCAGGTGGGTCGTGCTCAGCACCCAGCCCCCCGGAAAGAGGGAGGCGGCGGCCACGGCCAGGGGGACGGCGAACAGGGGCAGGATCATCTTGACCAGCAGCAGCATGGCTTCCGAGAACATCGTGGACCAGGTGTTGTCCAGGGTCCCGTCGCCGTACAGGGGCGCGAAGCTGAGGGTGAAGAGGCGGCGGAAGTCCTCCTGGTAGTCCGGTGCCAGCAGCACCAGGAGCTTCAGGCTGACCAGGATGCCGACGGCGGTGGCCACGTCCCGGGAGCGCACCACCTGGCCCTGTTCCCGGGCCTTCCGGAGCTTCTGGGGCGAGGCCTTTTCTGTCTTGTCGTCGCTGGCGCCTTCAGCCATGGCCGCCCGCCCGCAGGTTGTGGTGCAGCATTTCCAGCACCTGGTTGGTCATCCGCAGGTAATGCTCCGGCATGAAGCGCACCACCTGGGCGAGCATGAAGAGGCCGAAGAGGGTGACCAGGGAGAAGCCCAGGGAAAAGAGGTTCAGGGAGGGAGCGATGCGGTTGAGGAAGCCGAAGCCCACCTGCACCACCAGGGCCGAGAAGACGACGGGTACGGCCAGCAGCAGGGCGGCCGAGAACACCCAGGCGACATTGAATGCCAGGGACTGCAGGGCCAGGAGCTCGATGCCGCCGCCCACCGGCCAGGCACGGAAGCTCGCGCCGAGCACCCCGGCCAGCACCAGGTGGCCGTCTACGGAAAAGAAGACCAGGATGAAAAGGATGCTGAGAATGCTGGTCACCACATCCGAGGAGGTGCCGTTGATGGGGTCGTTCATGGTCGCCATGGCCAGGCCCATCTGGGACGAGACCAGGTAGCCCAGCACCATGACCGCCGACATGACCAGGTGGAAGGCCAGCCCCAGGACGGCCCCGATGATCACCTGCTCGACGGTGACCAGGATGCCGTGCAAGGACCAGGGATCGATGGTGGGGGCTTGGACAGCCGGCAGGGTGACTACCGCCAGCACCAGGGCGAGGAGCACCCGGATCGTCACCGGCACCATGGCTTCCCCCAGCACCGGCGCCATGAAGAGAGTGGCGAGGATGCGGCAGAAGGGCCACCAGAGGGCGCTCAGGAGGGCGAGAAGCTGGCCGAAGACGAGTTCCATGGCGGCTTTGGGGCTCAACCGGGCCGGTCAGGCCACCAGCTTGGCGGCCCGCTGGAAGATGGCCACGCAGAAATCCATCAGCGAGCTGGTCATCCAACGGCCTGCCAGGCTGAGCACCAGCAGGGTGACCAGGAGGCGGGGCAGGAAGCTCAAAGTCTGCTCGTTGATCTGGGTGGCAGCCTGGAAGATGCTGACCACCAGGCCCATCAGGAGCCCGGGCAGGACCAGGACCAGCACCAGGAGCATGACCAGGTGGAGGCTCTCGCTCACCACGTCGACGGCGATTTCGGGGGTCAGCATCAGTAGGCCTGGACGCTGGTGACCAGCGTGCTCACGGTGAGGGTCCAGCCGTCCACCAGCACGAACAGCAGGAGCTTCAGGGGCAGGGAAATGACCAGGGGCGACAGCATCATCATGCCCATGGCCATGAGCACCGACGACACCACCAGGTCGATGACCAGGAAGGGGATGAAGAGCATGCAGCCGATCTGGAAGGCTGTCTTCAGCTCGCTCAGGACGAAGGCCGCCAGCTTGACCGGGAAGGCGTGGTCCTGGGGCTTCTCCACCTGGGCCTCGCCGGCCAGTCCGGCCACCTGGGCCAGGGCGCTCTTGCTGGTCTGGGCCAGCATGAAGCGGGAGAGGGGGGCTTCGGCGATGCGCAGGGCCTGTTCCAGGCCGATCTTGTCCTGGTCGTAGGGCACGAAGGCCTCCCGCCAGACCTGTTCGCCGATGGGGCGCATCACCAGCAGGGTGAGGATGAGGGCGACCCCGGTGACGATGCGGTTGGGCAGGCCCTGCTGCAGGCCGAGGGCCTGGCGCAGGAGCGAAAGCACGATCACGAAGCGGGTGAAGCTGGTCATCATCAGCATCAGCGCGGGCAGCAGCCCGAGCAGGGTCATGATGATGAGAACCTGGGTCTTGACCGTGAACTCCGTGGTGGCGCCGCCGCTGCTGGCGCCCATCACGTGTACGGTCCCCGCCGCCCAGGCGGGGGCGCAGGCCAGGAGGGCCAGCGCCGCGGCGCCTAGCCAGGGTGCCCGGCGGGCCCGGGGCGACAGCGGTTTCATCGCTCGAGGGAATCGAGGTCGAGGCTGGCGACCTCGACGACCTTGAGGCCGTAGTTCTCCCCCGCCACCACCACCTCGGCGCGGCCGATGGGGGTGCCGTTTACCTTGATCACCAGCGGCTCGCCGGCCAGGGTGTCGAGTTCGATCACGCTGTCCTTGCCGATGGCCACCAGGTCTTCCAGGGAGATGCGGGCAGCGCCGACCTCGAGGGTGAGGGTGACGGGAATCTTGCGCATCATGCGGGGCAGGTCCCGCTGGCGCCGGGGAGCGGCGGGAGTCTCGGCGAGGATGGCGCCGTCGTCCTGGAGGTCGGCCAGGAGCGCATCCAGGCCCATGTCTTCGCGGTTATCCATAGGTCACTTCGCATCTTCGAAAGAGGTTAGACAAAGCTTGCCCTTGTGCTCCGCGACGGTGGCGGTGAACAGCCGCGAATCGTCGATGAGCACGTCGGCGGCCCGCAGGCTCACCGGAATCACGTCGCCGACCTGGATGGCCAGCAGTTCGCCCAGGGGCAGGTCCTTCTGCAACAGGCGGGCCGCCAGCTTGAAATGCAGGCGGCTCGCCAAGGGCTGGGCGTAGGCGCCGCCGGCGCTACGCTTCCTTTGCAGGGGCGCGAGCCCGTCGAGGAGGCGGGCCATCCAGGCTTCGTCGAGAGCCAGGTGCATGCTGCCCTCCACCCCGTGGGTGTTCTCCCGGATGACGGCCCGGATCAGGCAGGCGCAGCGCGGCGGCAAGGTCGGGCCGGCGAGAGCCAGTCCGGGGGGGCATTGGGTCTTCCCGTCCGCGGCACTCATGCCCGCCTCGATGCGGACTGCCAGGGTCTCGGCCATCTGCAGGCCGAGCATGGCGGCCAGGCGCTCCTCCGTCGCCGTTTCGGGGGGCGGCTCCGGGTCCTCTCCGGGCTGGGGGGCGTTGTGGTGGAGGCCGTAGCGGTAGGTCAGGGCGCTCAACACCAGGCTGCGGTCCAGGGTGCAACCGATGCGGCCGATGCTGCCGCCATAGGCCGTCCAGCGTCCAGCGGGGGCTGTCCTGGCGGTGGGGTCGATGCTTACGTCCTGCACCTGGAAATCTGCCCGGTAGCGGCGATTCAGACGGGTGCGGAAGACTTCCGACAGGTCTTCCCGCAGTTGGGCGGCAAAGGCGTGCAGGAGATGGATGGGGCGTCCCAGGGTGCGCGGATCGAGGACCTGGACGGCGGGCGGCGCGGTGCCATCCCGGTCGGCTGGAATCTGGGCGGTGCGCTGAGATTGGGTCATCTTCCCTTCCATCAATTCTTTGGTCCCCCGACAGAACCCGGCGAAGGTCATGGAAGGTCGCAAGCCGCCCGGAAGGCGGCGAGGCGGCCCCGCTATCCTGGTCCGTGAGGACGGTAGACCGGAGGCTTTGCGACCCCGGCTTTCGCACGGGTATGCCCGGATTCGGCGGGAGAGTGGGTTAAGCACTTATTCCCGTTTAGTGGGAATATCGTACCACCGTTACCGTTGTTTGTGACTAAAGTTTTATTCCGCCTCAGGGAAAATATTCCGTCATTTCTGTATAAAGTCCACCGGGTGGACGTTTCGAGGTAATGTCAGGGAGGCGGCAATTCCTGGGGAATTAGGGGCTATTGCTTATTTACAGGAAATTATTTCCCGGTTGACAGGAAATTGTTTGCCCCTTAATGTGGCGTCCAACTTGGGCATACCCGCGTGAAAGCCGGGGTCGCAAAGCCTCCGGTCTACCGTCCTCACGGACCACGATAGCGGGGTTGCCGGGTCCGGGCATTCCGCCCGGCCTGTTCCGCCGCCCTTTGGGCGGTTTGCGATCTTCCATGGCCTTTGCCGGGCGCCTGCCCCCGATCAACCGCCTGTGGGAGACGACATGGGTATCAGTCTCGCTTCGCCGTCCCCGGCCCGGCCGGTCGGAATCTGCTGTCGTCAAGGAACAAGGGCGACCGTTCGCCCACAGAACTTAAGGAACTGTCATGGCAATTGAAACCCTCGCGCTGATCCGGTCCGACCTGGCCCGCATCGAAGCCGACGCCGCCACCCTCGGGGCGGTCCAGCCGGCAGCCGCGGGGCCGGGGGATGCCCATCACGGCGCATCCTTCGCCCAGAGCATGCGGGACGTCATCCAGGGCGTCGATGCGAAGGAGCAGGTCGCCGCCGACAAGGCCGCTGCCGTCGATAGCGGCCGTAGCGACGACCTGGTGGGCGCCATGCTGGCCAGCCAGGAGGCAAGCCTCTCCTTCTCCATGCTCATGCAGGTGCGCAACAAGGTGGTGGGGGCCTTCGACGAACTCATCAAGCTCCAGCTCTAAGCCCGTCACCCGAGAGGCATTCCCGTGATTTCCACCTTCAAGCCCGTGCTCAACCGCCTGCGCCTCCCGGCGCCGGGCGCCCCTGTGCTGCCGCCGGGTTGGCTCAAGAGCCTGCTGCCCCTCGTCGTCCTGGCTGTCGCCATCACCGCCCTGGTGATGATGCTGTTCTGGCGCGACCAGGCCGCCTACAAGCCCCTGTTCGGCGCCCGGGAGAAGGTCGCCGGGGGCGAGCTGATGGCGGTGCTCGATGCCGAGCACATTCCCTACCGCCTGCATCCGGACAGCGGCCAGGTGCTGGTGCCCGACGCCATGCTGGGAAGGGCCCGCATGCTGCTGGCCAGCAAGGGCGTCACCGCCAAGCTGCCGGCGGGCCTCGAGCTCATGGACCGCAACGATCCCCTCGGCGTCAGCCAGTTCGTCCAGGACGTGCGCTTCCGCCGGGCACTGGAGGGCGAGCTGGTGCAGAGCATCATGACCCTGGAACCGGTGGAATCGGCCCGGGTCCATGTCTCCGTCGCCAAATCGTCCTCCTTCGTGGTCAGCGACGGCGAGAAAAGCTCCGCCTCCGTGGTGCTGGCCCTCAAGCCCGGGCGCAGCCTCAACAGCGAGCAGATCGCCGCCATCATCAACCTGGTGGCGGGCAGCGTCGCCAGCCTTGATCCCCAGCGGGTCAGCCTGGTGGACCAGGCCGGCAACCTGCTGTCCGCCCGGGTGGACCTGAGCGAAGGCTTCGAGGCCAGCCAGACGAACGAGGCGGCCAAGCGCTTCCAGGACGAAACCCGGCGCAATGTCCATGAATTGCTGGCCCAGGTCCTGGGGGACGACAACTATAGGGTCAGCGTCACCGCCGAGGTGGACAACGACCGCATCCAGGAAACCCACGAGCAGTACGGCGCCACCCCCCGGGTGACCAACGAGGCCATGCGGGAGGAGCTGGATCGCGACCGGCTGGCCCTGGGCGTTCCCGGCTCCCTGAGCAATCGCCCGGTGCCGTCGGGGAGCGATGCGGCGGCCCAGAAGCCGGGCACCGCACCCGGCGTTCCCGAGTCCAGTACCGCCCAGAAGAGCGCCACCACCCGCCAGTACGCCTACGACCGGGACATCACCCAGATCAAGCGCAGCCGCGGCCGCCTCCGCCGCCTCAACGTGGCGGTGGTCCTCAACAGCGCCGCGGCGCCGAGCGGGCAGGGCGTCTGGAAGGCCGAGGAGATCGCCAATGTCGAGGAAATCCTTCGGAGCGGCCTGGGCGTCGACCCCGCCCGGGGCGACAAGCTCACCGTCTCCGCCCTGCGCTTCCCGGCCAAGCCCCAGCCCGGGGAATGGTGGGAGCAACGGGAGAACGTGGTCGACATGGCCTCCTGGGCCACCTACGCCGTCGGCGCGCTCCTCGCCTACCTGCTCCTGGCCCGGCCTCTCCTGAAGATCGCCAAGCAGCGCCTGGCGCCGCCGCCCCTCATGTCCCAGGCGGACTTCGAGGCCGCCGAGCGGGAACAGGCCGAGCTGGAGGCGGAGCCCGTCCTCTCTGCCGGCGCTTCCCCCGCCCTGGGCCTGCCGGCCGGCGCCGCCGGCCCGGGCATGCCGGTGGTGCCCCTCCTCGAAAATTACGAGCTGCCCCCCGCCGGCTCCCCGGTGGATGTCCTGGTGGATCACCTGAAGCTACTGGCCGAGAAGGAGCCGGAGCGGGTCGCCGAAGTCGTCAAGCAATGGGTCCAGAAAAATGTCCAGCCGCAATAATCCCAAGGACCGCAACGAAGCGGCGGCGCCCCTGAGTCCGGTCGAGCAAGCCGCCATCGTCCTCCTCTGCATGGGCGAGGGGCCGGCGGCCGCCGTCCTGCGCTGCCTGTCCCGGGAGGAGCTCCTGGGGGTGACCCAGGCCATGTCCCGCCTCTCCGGCATCAAGGTGGAGGCGGTGAAGACGGCCCTCCAGGGCTTCTTCGACGACTACCGGGAGCAGAGCGGCATCCACGGCGCCTCCCGTTCCTACCTGAAGCGCTCCCTCGATCTCGCCCTGGGCAGCGACATCGCCAGCAGCGTCCTCAACAGCATCTACGGCGACGCCATCCGGCCCAAGATGGCCCGGCTGCAGTGGGCCTCCCCCAAGTGGATCGCCGAGCGCATCGCCCACGAGCACGTGCGCATGCAGGCGGTCTTCCTCGCCTTCCTGCCCCCCGGCCTGGCCGGAGAGGTGATCGATTCCCTGCCCGGCGGCAACCGTGACCTGGTCCTCCTCAACGTCGCCCGCCTGAACGAGATCGATGCCGAACTGCTGGCCGAGCTGGAGGATCTGGTGGTCCGCTGCCTGGACAGCCTGGGCATGCAGAGCGCCACCGTCGAGGGGGTGCGCCAGGCCGCCGACATCCTCAACCGGCTGCCCGGCAACCGGCAGCAGATGGTGGAACTGCTGCGCGGCCACGATCCGGAGATGGTGTCCGAGATCGAGGCCAGCATGTACGACTTCTTCATCCTCTCCCGCCAGCCGGAAAACGTCCTCACCCGCATCATCGAGGAAGTGCCGCTGGAGCAGCTGGCGGTGGCCCTCAAGGGCGCCGAGCCGGCCGTCCGGGATGCCCTGCTCCAGGCCATGCCCCGCCGTCAGGCCCAGAGCTTCGAGGATGTCATGCGCCGCAGCGGCCCGGTGCCCATCAGCCGGGTCGAGCAGATGCGGCGGGAAATCATGGAACAGGTGAAGGCCCTGGCCGACGCCGGGGAAATCGAGGTCCAGCTCTTCGCCGAGGCCGTCGTCGAATGAAAAACCTGCGGCCCCACCGCTTCCCGCCCCTCACCCAGCTCCTTTCCGCCTCCCGCGGGCAATCGGGGGATGGGATGGAGGAGCCTTCCTTCGCCGAAGGTTTCCAGGATGGCCTCGACCGGGGCTACCGGGAGGGCTACGAGAGCGGGCTGCAGAGCGGCCGCCAGGACGGTTTTGCGGAAGGGCGCAGCGAAGGGGCACTGGCCGGGCGCCGGGAAGCGCTGGCCCGCTTCTCCGAGACGGCCCAGCCGGTGGAGGCCATCCTGCAAAGCCTGAAGCGCCTCCAGAACGACTACCAGTCCGCGCTGCGCAAGGAAGTGGTGGATCTGGTGGCCAAGGTGGCCCGCCAGGTCATCCGCTGCGAACTGGCCCTGCAGCCGGTCCAGCTACTCGCCCTGGTGGACGAGACCCTGGCTGCCATGCCGCCGACCCTGGAGGGCATCGAGGTCTACCTCAACCCCGAAGAGCTGGAGCGCATCCGCGAACTCGATCCGGAGCGGGCCGGCCGCTGGAATCTGGTGGCCGATCCCCGCATGGAACTCGGGGAATGCCGGGTCAAGGCCGGCAACCGGGAAGCCGATGCCGGTTGCAAGCAACGCCTGGCGGCCTGCATCGAGCAGGTCAGCGACCAGCTGCTCGATCCCGCCGAAGACGGGGAGATCCAGCCGTGATCGGCGCCGCCATCCGCAAGCTCGAACTCGGCGCCGTGCCGGTGGCGACCCTCACCGGGCGCCTGGTGGGGGCCTCCGGGCTGCTCCTGGAGAGCGCCGGCTGCCCCTTCCAGACCGGCCAGCGCTGCCAGATCGAGACTGCCTCCGGGGAGTGGATCGCCGCCCAGGTGGTCGGCTTCAAGGACGACATCTCTTTCCTCATGCCCTTCAAGAAGGCCGATGGCCTGAGCACCGGCGCCCGCGTCCTGCCCGTCCCGGAACGGGCCGGGCTCCTGGTCGGGCCCTCCTGGCTGGGGCGCATCGTCAATGGCCTGGGCGAACCCATCGATGGCCTCGGCCGCCTCGGCGGCGAGCATCCCCTGGATCTCCATCCGCCCCAGGTCCATCCGCTGCGCAAGCAGCCGGTGCGGGAAATCCTGGACGTGGGGGTACGCTCCATCAACGCCACCCTGACCCTGGGCAAGGGGCAGCGGGTCGGCCTCATGGCCGGCAGCGGCGTGGGCAAGAGCGTGCTCCTCGGCCTCATCACCCGCCAGACCGTGGCCGACGTGGTGGTGGTGGGCCTGATCGGGGAACGGGGCCGGGAAGTGCGGGAATTCATCGAGCTTTCCCTCGGGGAAGCCGGCCTCAAGCGGGCCGTGGTGGTGGTGGCCCCTGCCGACGAGTCCCCCCTGATGCGCATGAAGGCCACCGAGCTCTGCCACGCCATCGCCTCCCATTTCCGCGACCAGGGCCAGGACGTGCTCCTCCTGGTGGATTCCCTGACCCGCTACGCCATGGCCCGGCGGGAAGTCGCCCTGGCCCTGGGGGAGCCTCCGGCCACCCGGGGCTATCCGCCCTCCGTCTTCAGCCTCCTGCCCCAGCTGGTGGAAAGCGCCGGCAACGGTGAGCGCGCGGACGGCAGCATGAGCGCCATCTACACGGTCCTCGCCGAGGGCGACGACCAGCAGGACCCGGTGGTGGATACCGCCCGGGCCATCCTGGACGGCCACATCGTCCTCTCCCGGGAGCTGGCCGAGCGCGGCCACTACCCGGCCATCGACATCGCCGCCTCGGTGAGCCGCTGCATGGCCCAGGTGGCCGGCGAAGGACACCGGCAGGCGGCGCGGGCCCTCAAGGAAATGGCGGCACGCCATGCCCAGGTACGGGACCTGATCCCCCTCGGCGCCTACGTGCCGGGGGCCGACCCGGCCACCGACCGGGCGGTGGAGCGCTGGCCCCGGATCGAAGCATTCCTCCGCCAGGGCACCCGGGAAGCCGCGCCCCTGGCGGAAACCCTGGAGCAACTGGAAAAGGTGACGGCATGAAATCCCAGGACAGTCTGAACCGGCTGGTGGATCTGCGGGAGCGGGAAGTGGACCGCCTTCAGGCCGAAATGGCCTCCAAGGAAGCCCTGCGGCGGCGCTATCTGGGCAACCTGGATCGCCTCCAGGAACTGTGCGCCGGCAGTGGCGCCAGCGGCGCCCTGTCGCCCACCCTGGCCCTCAACTGCGCGGGCTACAAGGAGGCGGTGCTGGAGCTGGCCGCCTCCCACCGGGAAAGCCTGACCCTCCACGAGGCCGATATGGCCGTGACCCAGCGCGCCCTGTTGGCGGCTTCCCGCCGGCACCAGGTCCTGGGCCAGGTGCTGGAGGCCCGGCAGGAGCGCGGCCGCCGGGCCGAGAACCTGCGGGAGCAGAAGCGCCAGGACGATCTGGCCGCCCAGCTGTGGCTGCGGAGGCAGGGATGATGGACGCCGGAAAGCGCGGATTTCAGCGCGAGGAGATTCGGGTCGCCTTTAGCAAGGGAAATCCCATTTTCCTTTCGCCTGGAGTGAACCATGACTGAAATCAACCCGTCCGCGACGGCTACCCAGCTCGCCACCGCCTACACCCAGGACATCCAGAGCCTCCTCAACACCCAGTCCAAGGGCGTCAAGGCCACCTCCACCGCCCTCGGCAAGCTGCAGACGGCGCTGCAGACCTTCGATAGCGCCCTCGCCGGCCTGTCGGGCAAGAAGACCGTGCTGCAGTATTCGGCCACCTTCAGCGCCGCCGGTTTCGGCACCGCTACCGCTGCCGCCGGCGCCCAGCCCGGCACCTATTCGGTGTTCGTGGAGCAGGTGGCCAGCGCCCACCAGATGGCCTTCCAGAACCTGCCGGCGGTGCCGGTGGCCGCCGCCGGCATCCTCAAGGTGCAGCTCGCCGGCGGCGCCAGCTTCAATGTCGATTTGACCACCGCCGACGCCGACGGCAACGGCTCCCTGTCCCAATCCGAAACCGCCCGTGCCATCAACCTGGCGGCGGGCAACGGTGGCCAGGTGAGCGCCATGCTGGCGACGGTGGGCGGCCAGACCCAATTGATTCTTTCTGCCGCCAGCACCGGTGCCGCCGGCAAGATCACCCTGGATACTAGTCTCCTGCCGGCCAGCCCCCTGAAGGCGGCCTTCGACGCGGGCACCCAGATCGCCCCCGCCCAGGACGCCATCGTCTGGCTCGGCCCCCAGGGCACCGGCCTCAAGCTGCAGCAGGCGGGCAACACCTTCACCGCCATCCCCGGCGTGTCCATGACCGTCACCCAGGCCATGGCCGGCGGGGCCTCGCCGCTGACCCTGACCGTGGCCGGGGACGATTCCGGCACCGCCGCCAACGTGCGCAGCTTCGTGGACGCCTACAACGCCATGAACCAGACCCTCAAGCAGCTCACCGACGCCGGCAGCGCCGCCGACGGCAAGGAACCCGGCGCCTTCGCCTCCGACGCCGGGGTACGGGCCCTGCAGAGCCGCATCAATGCCCTGGTCCACCAGGTCCAGGGCGGGCTGCGGCTCATGGACTTCGGCATTTCCATCGACCGCTACGGCAACATGGCCCTGGACCAGACCAAGCTCCAGAAAGCCATCGCCGCCCATCCCGGCGGACTGGACACCCTTTTCGGCAGCACCGGCGTCACCACCAGCAGCGGCGTCATGGGCAGCCTCGACAAATACCTGAACGCCTGGCTGGACAGCGGCACCGGCCAGATCAAGCGGCGCCAGGACACGGTGCAGAACATTCAGAAGGCCATCGCTGCCCGCCAGACCCGGCTGGACGACCAGTACGCCCGGTCCTACCAGCGCTACCTGATCCAGTTCACCAAGCTGCAGCAGCTCCAGTCCCAGATGGCCCAAACCACCGGCATGTTCGCCAGCCTCTCCTCCAACCAAGGCAACTAGCAAGAGGACGACCACCTTGAATTACGAAGCCTACCGAACCTACCACAGCGTCAATCTTGGGGCCCAGACCGCCCAGGCATCGCCGGTGCAGCTCGTCCTCATCCTGATGGACGGCCTCCTGGAGGAACTCGCCCGCGCCCGGGCCCACATCGAGGCCCGGCGCTACGAGGGCAAGGCCAACAGCCTGAACAAGTCCATCGACATCCTGAACGGCCTGGCGAGCGCCCTCGACGTCGAGTCCGGCGGCGAAGTGGTCGCCAACCTGGGGCGCCTCTACGACTACTGCGCCCACCGCCTTTACGAGGCTGGCT
>JBLNBI010000034.1:0-13713 GCA_050259815.1 Actinomycetota bacterium
CCATTACGATCTCGAAGAGCAGGAACAGATAGATTCCATCAAGACCTGGTGGAAGATGTACGGCAACCTGATTACCGGCGTCGTCACCGTGGCGGCCCTGGCGGTTGTGGGTTGGCAGGGCTGGAATTGGTACCAGCGCGGCCAGTCGGCCCAGGCTTCCGCCGTCTATAGCGTCCTGGAGCAGGCCGTCGCCGCCCGGGACGGCCAGCGGGCCAAGGCCGCCGCCGGCGAACTGGCCGAGAAGTTCGGCGGCACCAACTACGCGCCCCTGGGGGCCCTGATGGCCGCCAAGTTCTCCTTCGACAGCGGCGATCTCAAGACTGCCCAGGCCCAACTGACCTGGGCTGCGGAGAACGGCAAGAATGAATTGAAGGATGTGGCCCGCCTGCGCCTGGCCGCCGTCCTTCTGGACGAAAAGGCCTACGACGAAGCACTCAAGCAGCTCGACAGCCCCCACGCCGCGGCTTTTGACGCCCGCTTCGCCGAACTGAAGGGCGACGTCCTGGCCGCCCAGGGCAAGAAGCCGGAGGCCAAGGCGGCCTACCAGGCGGCCATGGCCAAGCTGGAAGGCAAGAACGGCCAGGCCGAGGTGCCCGACCGGGCTGCCACGCCCTATCGCCAGTTGATCGAACAGAAGCTCGACAGCCTGGGAGCCGAGGCGTGAAAACCCGGGTGACCTCGCCCTTCGGGCTGCGCCCCCTGGCCATGGGTCTGATGGCGGCCGGAACCTTGGCACTGGCCGGGTGTTCCACCATCTCGGACACCATGAATTCCATGAATCCCTTTGCCAGCTCCGCCCCCAAGCTGACACCCCTCGAGCCCATCAAGGCCACGGCGGATGTCCATACCCGCTGGTCCGCCGCCGCCGGCAAGGCGGGGAACTACACCTTCAATCCGGCGGTAGTGGATAGCAGCGTCTATATCGCCGGCAACGACGGCACCATTGCCCGGGTTGATGATGGCGCTTCCGTGTGGCGCATCAGCGCCGGCCAGGCCCTGTCGGCGGGTGTCGGCAGCGACGGCAAGATCGTCGCCGTGGGTACGCCCAAGGGTGAGGTGCTGGCCTTCTCGGCCGCCGACGGCAAGCCTCTCTGGCAGGCCCGGGTTTCCAGCGAAGTGCTTGCCGCCCCGGCGGTGAGCAGCGACGGCATAGCGGTGCGCAGCGGCGATAACCGGGTTTTCCTGTTCGATGCCGCCGGCCAACGCAAATGGACCTACCAGCGGGCGACGCCGCCCCTTTCCCTGCGTAGCACGGCCTCTCCGGTGTTCTCCGACAAGTATGTGTTCGTGGGTTTCCCCGGCGGCAAGCTGGTAGCCCTGGACCTCAAGAACGGCGCCCCCATCTGGGAAGGTACAGTGGCCTTGCCCAAGGGCGCCACGGAACTGGACCGGGTGTCCGACATCGTTTCCGTGCCGGTTATCGACGGCCGGCAGGTCTGTGCCGTGGCCTTCCAGGGCCGGGTGGCCTGCTTCGACCTGGGGCAGGGCGGCCAGCTTCTCTGGGCCAGGGATTTCTCCTCCGCCGCCGGCCTGACCATCGACGGCCGCTACCTGTTCCTTACCGACGAGAAGGGGGCGGTTCATGCCCTCGATCGCACCACGGGTGCCAGCGTCTGGAAGCAGGACAAGCTCGTGAACCGCCGGGTTTCTGGGCCGGTGGTGAAGCGTGGCCTGGTGCTGGTGGGTGACGGCCAGGGCGTGTTGCATTTCCTCGCCCGGGAAGACGGCGCCTTCGCAGCCCGCGCCCAGACCGACGGCACCCCGGTGGTGGCGCCGCCTCAGACGATCGGTTCAGCCTTCCTGGTTCAGACCAGCGGCGGTACCGTCATGGCTATGGATGCCCAATGAAGCCGACTCTAGTCCTGGTGGGACGCCCCAATGTGGGCAAGTCCACCCTCTTCAACCGACTCACCAAGACCCGGGACGCCATCGTCGCCGATATCCCCGGTCTCACCCGTGATCGCCATTACGGCCACGGCAAGCTGGGCGGAAAACCCTATCTCGTGGTGGATACCGGCGGTTTCGAGCCCCTGGTGAAGGATGGCATCCTCCATGAGATGGCCCGCCAGACCGAGCAGGCCATCGCCGAAGCCGATGCGGTCATTTTCGTGGTGGATGGCCGCACCGGCCTCACGCCCCACGACAAGGAAATCGCCAACAAGCTCCGGCGCCTGGAACGTCCCGTCTTTGTGGCCGTCAACAAGACGGAAGGCATGAACCGTGGCATGGTGTCCGCCGACTTCCACGAACTGGGCCTGGGCGAGCCCTACACCATCTCCGCCTCCCACGGCGAAGGGGTACGCGGCCTGGTGGAACTGGCCCTGGAGTCCTTCCCCGAGCCGACGGACGACGACGAAACCCTGGACGTCACCCGGGTTGCCATCGTCGGACGCCCCAATGTGGGCAAATCCACCTTGATCAACACCCTCCTGGGCGAGGAGCGGGTCATTGCCTTCGATGCGCCGGGTACCACCCGGGACGCCATCGAGATCGATTTCGAGAGAAACGGCAGGAAATACGTCCTGGTGGACACGGCCGGCATGCGCCGGCGGGGCAAGGTGTTCGAGACCATCGAGAAATTCTCGGTGGTGAAGACCCTGAAGTCCATCGAGGATGCCAACGTGGTCATCCTGATGATCGACGCCCGTCAGGACGTTTCCGACCAGGACGCCCACATCGCCGACTTCATCGTCCAGTCGGGCAGGGCGCTGGTGGTGGCCATCAACAAGTGGGACCACCTGGACCCCTACGTCCGCCAGCAGACCAAGGCGATCCTGGAGCGAAAGTTCAAGTTCCTGGACTTTGCCCGCTTCCATTTCATTTCAGCCCTGGAAAATGTCGGGCTGGAGGCGCTTTTCAAGTCCGTGGACTCCGCTTATGCCGCCGCCATGGCCAAGCTGCCGACCCCGAAGCTGGCCCGGGTGCTGACCGATGCGGTGGCTCGCCAGGCGCCCCCGCGCCACGGCATTTTCCGTCCGAAACCCCGCTATGCCCACCAGGGCGGCTCGAATCCGCCCATTATCGTCATCCACGGCAATGCGGTGGAGCATATTTCAGACAGCTACAAGCGTTATCTGTAACATACCTTCCGGGAGGCGTTCAAATTGCAGGGCACGCCGCTGCGCATTCAGTTCGTGACCAGCAAGAACCCGTATGCCGACAAGGAAGGCAGGTAGCAAAAAGAATAAATCTTTGGCATCCAGAAACAAAATTCGGTACATTCGGTTTCTCATAAAACAACTACCCGTGGAGTCCATACCATGAGCAATAAAGGGCAATTGCTACAAGACCCGTTCCTCAACGCCTTGCGCCGCGAGCATGTCCCCGTTTCCATTTACCTGGTCAACGGCATCAAGCTGCAGGGCCAGGTCGAATCCTTCGACCAGTATGTCGTATTGCTCAAGAACACTGTTACCCAGATGGTCTACAAGCACGCCATCTCGACCGTCGTTCCCGCACGCCCGGTCAACCTGCAGCAGGAGCAGGCGGCTGAGTAAACGCCACTCTCCGGCAGGCTCGTTGTCCCGTCGGCGAGCCAATCAACCCTTATTGCGGACCCCACTATGCTAGAACGACCCGCGGCCGGAGAACGCGCGGTCATCGTTCAGCTCGATCTCGGCCAGAAAGACCTGGAAGACCAGCAGGAAGAGGTCAGGCTGCTGGCTGAATCAGCCGGCGCCACCATCTGCTCGGAGGTCGGCGGACGCCGCCACAGCCCGGATCCGGCTACCTTCGCCGGCAAGGGCAAAGTCCATGAAATCGCGGCCACCATTGCCGCGAGCGATGCCGATCTGGTCATCTTCAACCACGAGCTTTCCCCGGCCCAGGAGCGCAATCTGGAGCGGGCGCTGCAGTGCCGGGTCATCGACCGAACCAGCCTGATCCTCGACATCTTTGCCCTTAGAGCGCAGAGCGCTGAGGGCAAGCTGCAAGTCGAACTGGCCCAGCTCGAACATCTTTCCACCCGCCTGGTCCGGGGCTGGACCCACCTGGAGCGGCAGCGGGGCGGTATCGGCTTGCGGGGCCCCGGCGAAACCCAGCTGGAAACCGACCGCCGGCTCCTCGGCAACCGGGTCAAGACCCTCAAGGAGCGCCTGGCCAGGCTTTCCCGCCAGCGGGGCGTGCAGCGCAAGGCTCGGGCTCGGGGCGACGTGCTCAACGTGTCCTTGGTGGGCTATACCAACGCCGGCAAGTCGACTCTCTTCAACGCCCTGACCCATGCCGGCGTCTATGCCGCCAACCAGCTTTTCGCCACCCTGGACACCACATCGCGCAAATTGTGGATCGAGGGGGCTGGGAATATCGTCGTTTCCGACACGGTCGGCTTCATCCGCGACCTGCCCCACTCACTGGTTGCGGCCTTCCACGCCACCCTGGAGGCTACTGCCCAGGCGGATCTGCTGCTCCACGTGGTGGATAGCGCCAACCATGCCCGGGATGAGCAGATGACCGAGGTGAACAAGGTCCTGGAGGAAATCGGAGCCCAATCCGTGCCCCAGGTGCTGATATGGAACAAGATTGACCTCACCGAAGCGGCCCCCGGGGTCGAACGGGACGACTATGGTAGAATCGCCCGCGTTCGAGTCAGTGCCCGGTCAGGCGAAGGCTTGGAGCTTCTGCGGTCAGCGCTGGCGGAATATGCCCTGGAAAAGGCCGAAGAACGGCAGCAAGAACGGACGGCGGCAGCAGAAAACGCCGGATTGCACTAAAAACCCCCTATCAACGACCCCGAGACCATGATCCCGACCCTTGGCATCCTGATGTCGCTGAACGACCCCCAGTGGGGCAATCGTGGCAGCGGCGACGATGGCGGCAAAAACAACCCGCGTCGGCCCGACCAGGGGCCGCCGGATCTGGAAGAGCTGTGGCGCGATTTCAACCGTCGCCTGTCCCGCATGATGGGGAAAAAGGGCGGCAATGGCGGCGACCGCATGCCTCCCGTGGATTTCAACCCCCGCTTCCTGGGCGGCGGCATCGGCCTCCTGGCGGCTCTGGTGGTCCTCATCTGGCTGGCCTCCGGCTTCTACATCGTCGACCAGTCCCAGCGGGGCATCGTCCTCCAGTTCGGAACATTCCAGGAGGCCACCGAGCCGGGCCTGCGCTGGCGCCTGCCGTACCCCATTCAGTCCCATGAACTGGTGAATGTGGGCGGGGTGCGTACCGTTGAAATCGGCTACCGGGGTTCCGAGCGCAACAAGGTGCTCAAGGAAGCACTGATGCTTACGGACGACGAGAACATCGTGAACATCCAGTTCGCTGTCCAGTACATCCTCAAGGATCCGGTCGAGTACCTTTTCAACAACCGCCACCCCGACGACGCCGTGATGGGCGCCGCCGAGACCGCAGTGCGGGAGATCGTCGGCAAGAGCCGCATGGACTTCGTCCTGTACGAGGGCCGGGAGCAGATCGCCGCCAATGCCGCCAAGCTGATGCAGGACATCCTGGACCGCTACAACGCCGGCATCCTGATCTCCAAGGTCACCATGCAGAACGCCCAGCCGCCGGAGCAGGTCCAGGCCGCCTTCGATGACGCGGTGAAGGCAGGGCAGGACCGGGAGCGCCAGAAGAACGAAGGCCAGGCCTATGCCAACGACGTCATTCCCCGGGCCAAGGGCACGGCGGCCCGTCTCCTGGAAGAGGCCAACGGCTACAGGCAGCGGGTCATCGCCAGCGCCGAGGGCGACGCCTCCCGCTTCCGCCAGATCAACGTCGAATACGCCAAGGCGCCGGAAGTCACCCGCCAGCGCATGTACCTGGACACCATGCAGCAGGTTTTCGCCAATACCAGCAAGCTCCTGGTGGATGCCAAGGGCCAGGGCAACCTGCTCTATTTGCCCCTGGACAAGCTGATGCAGGCAGCCGGTGCCGCCACAGCGACCCAGCCCGGCCAGCAGCAGCCGGCCGCTCCTGTCGCCGACGTCCCGGCCGCCCAGGCCGCCGCCCGGCCGGCCCAGCCCGTCTCCAACGAGGCGCCGCCCCAACTGGACAAGTCCCTGAACGGGGAGGTGCGTTCCCGGGATAGTTCCCTGCGTTCCCGCGATCGGGAGAGCCGCTGATGAATTCCAGACTTAGCGTTTTCGGCGCCATCGCCGCCGCCGTCCTTGTCGCCCTGGCCATGTCCATCTTCACGGTGGACCAGCGCCAGTTCGCCCTCGTCTTCCAACTGGGCGAAGTGAGGCGGGTGATCGCCGAGCCGGGACTCAATTTCAAAGTGCCCCTGGTTCAGAACGTGCGCTACTTCGACAAGCGCATCCTCACTCTGGACAACCCGGAACCGGAGCGCTTCATCACCTCCGAGAAGAAGAATGTCCTGGTGGATTCCTACATCAAGTGGCGCATCATCGACCCGATGCTTTACTACGTTTCCGTGGGCGGCGATGAGGCCCGGGCCAAGACCCGTCTGAATCAGACTGTCAATGCCGGCCTGCGTGAGGAGTTCGGCCGCCGCACCGTCCACGACGTGGTGTCCGGCGAGCGGGACCGCATCATGGACAGCATGCGGGTCAAGGCCGACCAGGATGCCCGCAAGATCGGCGTCCAGATCGTCGACGTGCGCCTGAAGCGTGTGGAGCTGCCCTCCGAAGTGAGCGAAGCCGTCTATCGCCGCATGGAGGCCGAGCGCAAGCGGGTCGCCAACGAACTGCGCTCCCTGGGCGCCGCCGAGGCCGAGAAAATCCGGGCCGATGCGGATCGCCAGCGGGAAATCATCGTCGCCGAAGCCTACCGGGATGCCCAGAAGACCAAGGGCGAGGGCGACGCCAAGGCCGCCGCCACCTACGCCCAGGCCTTTGGCCAGAACCCCGAGTTCTACGCCTTCTACCGCAGCCTGGAAGCCTATCGCCAGAGCTTCAAGAACAAGAGCGATGTCCTGGTGGTGGATCCCAGTTCCGACTTCTTCAAGTACATGCGGAATGTCGGCCGGGGCGGCGGCGAGGGCGGCGGCAAGCACAAATGACCTCCAGTCTCCTGACTGCCTTCGCGCTGATGCTGGTGCTCGAAGGCATCATGCCTTTTGTCGCGCCCGCCGCCTGGCGCGACACCTTCAAGCGGCTCATCCAGTTTTCGGATGGCCAGATCCGGTTCATCGGGCTCACCTCGATGATTATCGGCCTTATCCTCGCGATGCTTTTCCAATGAATTGGCTGTTACCTGAATACATCGCCGACGCCCTGCCGGGCGAAGCGGCACAAATCGAGCGGCTGCGGCGCAGCCTCCTGGACCATTTCGCCACCCGGGGCTACGAGTTCGTCATGCCCCCCATGCTGGAGTACCTGGAGTCTCTCCTGACCGGCGCCGGCCAGGACCTCAAGCTGCGTACCTTCAAGCTGGTGGACCAGCTTACCGGCCGCACCCTGGGGGTACGGGCCGATATCACCACCCAGGCCGCCCGTATCGACGCCCATCTGCTGAACCACCAGGGCGTGACTCGCCTCTGCTATTGCGGCAATGTGCTCCACACCCTGCCGGCCACCATTTCCGCCGGCCGGGAGCCGCTCCAGATCGGTGCCGAACTCTACGGCTACGCCGGCGTTGAGGCTGACCTGGAAATCGTCCGCCTGCTGGCCTCCTCGCTGAAGAGCGTTCAGGTGCCGGTGAGCCGCATCGACCTGGGGCACGTCGGTATCTTCCGCGCCCTGTGCGAGGCCGCCGGCCTGCCGGAAGAGGCCGAAGAGCAACTGCTCAGCCTGCTTCAGGCCAAGGACGTGCCTGGTCTCAAGGAGGCCTGCGCCGGTGTTGCCGAGCCCTATGGCGCGGCCCTCCTCAAGCTGCCCAAGCTCTATGGCGGCGTCGATGTGCTGGAGCGGGCCAAGGCCGAACTGCCGGCTATCCCGGCGGTCTCCGCCGCCCTGGAGAGCCTCTCCCGGATCATCAAGGCGGCGCCGGAGCTGCCGTTCTCCGTGGATCTGTCCGATCTGCGGGGCTATCACTATCACAACGGCGTGGTGTTCGCCGCCTACTGCCCGGGATACCCGGCGGCAGTGGCCCTGGGCGGACGCTACGACGGGGCGGGCAAGGCCTTTGGCCGGGCCCGGCCGGCGACGGGCTTTTCCATGGACCTGCGGGAAGTTGCCCGCCTGGCCCCGGCCCTCGCCAAACCGGGCGCCATCCTGGCGCCCCACATGGGCCACGACGCAACGCTGGCCACAATGATCGGCGAACTGCGCCGACAGGGAGAAGTGGTGGTCGAACTCCTGCCGGGAGAAACCGCCTGTGAAGGGCCCGTCTGCGACCGCAAGCTGGTGCAGGTGGGCGACAACTGGATTATCGAAGCAATCAACGAAGACTGAGGCAATACATGGCCAAGAACGTAATCGTCGTCGGCACCCAGTGGGGCGACGAAGGCAAGGGGAAGATCGTCGACTGGCTGACCGACCACGCCCAAGGCGTGGTGCGCTTCCAGGGCGGGCACAATGCAGGCCACACCCTGGTGGTGGGCGACAAGGTATACAAGCTCAACCTGGTGCCCTCCGGCATCGTCCGGGACGGCGTTCAGTGCTATATCGGCAACGGCGTGGTGCTGGACATCCACCACCTGCTCTCCGAGATCGCCGAGCTGGAAAAGGGCGGCATGGATGTGCGCTCCCGTCTCAAGATCAGCCCGGGCTGCCCCCTGATCCTGCCGTACCACTCCGCCATCGACAAGGCGCGGGAAGCCGCCAAGGCTGGCGACAAGAAGATCGGTACCACCGGCAAGGGCATCGGCCCCACCTATGAGGACAAGGTGTCCCGCCGCGGTCTGCGGGTCTATGACCTGTTCCAGCCCGAGCGCTTCGCCGAGAAGTTGAAGGAAGTGATGGAGTACCACAACTTCGTCCTGACCCAGTACCTCAAGGCCGAAGCCGTCGATTTCCAGATGGTCCTGGACCAGGCCCTGGCCGACGCCGAGGGCATCAAGCCCATGGTCACCGACGTTTCCGCTGCCCTCTACGCCGCCAACCAGGCCGGCCAGAACCTGCTGTTCGAAGGCGCCCAAGGCACCCTCCTGGACATCGACCACGGCACCTATCCGTTCGTCACCTCCAGCAACTGCGTCGCCGGCCAGGCGGCAGCAGGTTCCGGCGTGGGCCCCGGCATGCTGCACTACGTCCTGGGCATCACCAAGGCCTACTGCACCCGCGTCGGCGGCGGTCCCTTCCCAAGCGAGCTGGATATCGAGACCGAGGGCTGTCCGGGTTACCAGATGTCCCAGGTGGGCCGCGAATTCGGCACCGTCACCGGCCGCAAGCGCCGCTGCGGCTGGTTCGATGCCGCTGCCCTGCGCCGTTCTGGCCGCATCAACGGCCTCACCGGCCTGTGCATCACCAAGCTGGACGTGCTGGACGGCCTGGAAGAGCTGAATATCTGCACCGGCTACAAGCTGGACGGCAAGATTGTCGACCTGCTGCCCATCGGCGCCGATGAAGTGGCCCGCTGCGAGCCGGTGTACGAGACCATGCCGGGCTGGAGCGAGACCACCTTCGGCGTCAAGCGCTGGGAAGACCTGCCGGCCAACGCACGGGCTTACCTGGACCGTCTGGAGCAGCTCTGCCAGGTACCCATCGCCATCGTGTCCACCGGCCCCGAGCGGGACGAGACCATTCTCAAGCAGCATCCCTTCAAGTAAGGGCATCGACAGGCAGGGGGCAACCCCTGCCTGGATCGACTTCCCCCCGGCGCGGTCAACTGCCTAGGCAAGCTAGGCAACAAGATGACCCGACCCAAAAGACTGCGCCGCGTCTGCGACAACGATCCCGGCATACGGCGCGAACGCCGGGGCGACAGTTTCGTCTATCTGGGCGTGGATGGGCAGGAGATTTCCGATCCGGAAATCCTGGCCCGCATCCGCTCTCTCGCCATTCCCCCTGCCTATACCGACGTCTGGATCTGCGTCCATGCCAACGGCCACATCCAGGCTACCGGCCGGGACGCCCGGGGCCGCAAGCAGTACCGCTACCACCCGGAATGGAACAGCCAGCGGGATGAGACCAAGTTCGGCCGCATGGCAGCCTTTGGCCGTGCCTTGCCCGACATACGGGGGCGGGTGGGCCGGGATATCCGGCTGCCCGGCATGCCCAGGGCGAAGGTCCTCGCCACCGTCGTCCGCCTCCTGGAGGCCACCCTCATCCGGGTGGGCAACGACGGCTACGCCAAGGCCAACAAGTCCTACGGCCTCACCACCATGCTGGACCAGCACGTGGCTATCCAGGGATCGACCATCGCCTTCTCCTTCCGGGGCAAGCATGGCATTCGGCATCGGATCAGCCTGCGGGATCGCACACTGGCCAACATCGTCCAGCGGTCCCGGGATCTCCCTGGTCGGGAGCTTTTCCAGTACGTCGATAAGTACGGCCGGGTTCGCGACGTGACCTCGGATGACGTGAACAGCTACCTGCGGGCCTGCACCGAGGGCTGCTTCACCGCCAAGGACTTCCGCACCTGGGCGGGCACCGTACTGTGCTTCGCCAATTTGCTGGAAATGGGGCCAGCGCCGTCGCCGACCCGGGCCAAGCGCAACATCAACGAGGTGGTCGCCCGGGTGGCGGAGCGCCTGGGCAATACGCCGGCGGTCTGTCGGCGAAGCTACATCCATCCGGTGGTGATCGATGCCTACCTGGACGGCTCTCTGTTCGACTGGCAGCGGAGTTGGAAGGAGGTGGATGCGGTGGGTGGGTTGGACCAGGATGAGGGAAAGCTGTTGGCCTTCCTGGAAGAGGCCTGCGTCTAGGACGGGCGCTTCTGCTGCCGGCGGACCATCTCCCGGGCCATGGCGTTGAACTGCTCGGCCAATTCCCTGCGCATGACGCCAATGGCGAGGCTGGAGGGAAACCAGCGGTCGGGGATCATCTCCAGGCGGTAGTCGAGGCGGGTGCCCAGGGCCTCCGGCGTCACCCGCATTTCGCTCAGCATGTGCTTGGCGTTGCCCGATACGGCCCGGGAAATGAGCACGCCGTCCTGCTGGCGCATTTCCACCCGCCTTTCGGACTCAAAGGGGAAGGTGAGCGGGCCGAAATCCATCTTGCCCCGCTGGGCCACCAGGAGGACGTTGTTCTGCCGGGAGACGACCCGGCTGGCTTCCAGGTTGGGGATGAAGGCGGCCATGCGGTCGAAGTCGGTCAGGGCGTCCCAGGCGATGGCAGTGGGAACGGGGACGACGAAGCTGAAGCGGCCCACGTACATCTCGTTTTCATAGACCACCTGCACGCGCTCTTCCGGCAAATGGATGTCCGCGGCCATACCGCGGGCGGCGGGCAGCACGCAGAGGAGCGGAAGGGCGAGGAAGCGGCGGCGATCCATAAATGCTTTATAGATTCATCGCCTGACTGGTTTCTGACCGGGTGGGGAAGCAAATAATGGCTTCCGCCATGGGGTATGGGGAGTAGAATAGGCCCCCGCGGCCTTCCCGGTGTCTTGACAGATGCCGGAACGGAAAAGAAAAAAGCCGTGGAAACCACGGCTTTTTCTGAATCTTGGTGCCCAGGAAGGGACTCGAACCCCCACGCCTTGCAGCGCTAGTACCTGAAACTAGTGCGTCTACCAATTCCGCCACCTGGGCAGGTGCGAAGAGCCGCGAATTCTAAAGGAACCTAAAAATATGTCAACAAAAAAACTATCAAAAATTCGCCGACAGGATCCCTTTTTCGAGCGGGAATCAGCCCGTTATGAGCGCCCCCTGCCTTCCCGGGAATACATCGTCCAGACCCTGGAAGAGGAGGGCAAGCCGGTCAGTTTCGACCACCTTACCGACCTGCTGGATATTTCCCGCGCCGAGCGGGAAATGTTCCTGCGCCGCCTGGGGGCCATGGAGCGGGAGGGGCAACTGCTCCGCAACCGCAAGGGCGCCTACATCCTGCCCGAACGGGCCAGCCTGATCGCCGGCAAGGTCCAGGGCCATCCCGAGGGCTACGGCTTCTTCATTCCCGATGACGGCAGCGCCGACATCTTTCTCGACCAGTCCCAGATGAACAAGGTGCTCCACGGCGACCGCGCCCTGGTGCGAGTCACCGGCGTGGATCGCAAGGGGCGCCCGGAGGGCAGCATCGTCGAGGTCACCGAACGGGCCAACAACCGGGTGGTCGGCCGGGTGTTCGTCGAGCACGGGGTGGTGTTCGTGGTGCCGGAGAACCGGCGCATCACCCAGGACATCCTGGTGCCGCCGGAGAAGAAGGCCAAGATCAAGCCCAAGGCCGGCCAGGTGGTGATGGTGGACATCATCGAACAGCCCTCCAAGTACGCCCAGCCCATCGGCCGCATCACCGAGGTCCTCGGCAACTACGCCGACCCGGGCATGGAAATCGAGATTGCGCTCCGTAAGCATGACCTGCCCTTCGAGTTTTCCAAGAAGGCCCTGGAAGAGAACAAGTCCATGCCGGACAAGGTCAAGAAGGGCGATGCCAAGGGCCGGGAAGACCTGCGCCATCTCGCCCTGGTGACTATCGACGGCGAGACGGCCCGGGACTTCGACGATGCCGTCTATTGCGAGAAGAAGGGCCGGGGCTGGCGCCTGGTGGTGGCCATTGCCGACGTGTCCCACTACGTGCAGCCCGGCATGACCCTGGATAAGGAGGCCATGGACCGGGGCAATTCGGTCTATTTCCCGCGGCGGGTCATCCCCATGCTGCCGGAGAAGCTCTCCAACGGCATCTGCTCCCTGAATCCCGAGGTGGATCGGCTGGCCATGGTCTGCGACATGGACATTTCCATGACCGGCGCCATCAAGGATTATCGCTTCTACCCGGCGGTGTTCCGCTCCCACGCCCGGCTCACCTACACCCAGGTGTGGAACTGGCTGTCCGGGGAAACCAAGCCCCAGGATGAAATCCACATCCTCCTTCAGCCTCATCTGCAGAACCTCTACAAGCTCTTCCAGACCCTGCTGAAGGCCCGGGTGAAGCGGGGGGCCATCGACTTCGAGACGGTGGAGACCCAGATGCTCTTCGACGACCAGGGCAAGATTTCCAATATCGTCCCGGTGGTCCGCAATGATGCACACCGCCTCATCGAGGAGTGCATGCTGGCGGCCAACGTCTGCGCCTCCGATTTCCTCGCCAAGCACAAGCAGACCTGCCTCTATCGGGTCCACCAAGGGCCCTCGGCGGAGAAGCTGAAGAACCTGCGCTCCTTCCTGGGAGAGGTCGGCCTCCAGCTCGGCGGCGGGGACGATCCCAAGGCCAAGGACTACGCCGAGCTGCTGGAGAAGATCAAGGCCCGGCCGGATTTCCAGCTCCTCCAGACGGTCATGCTGCGCTCCCTGTCCCAGGCGGTGTACAGCCCGGACAACGTCGGCCATTTCGGCCTCGCCTACGAGCACTACACCCACTTCACCTCCCCCATCCGGCGCTATCCGGACCTCCTGGTGCATCGTGCCATCAAGGCCGTGCTGTCCGGAGGCAAGTACGACCCGGGCCAGCCCTGGGACGACATCGGCATGCATTGCTCAGGCACCGAACGCCGGGCCGACGAGGCTACCCGGGACGTGGAGAACTGGCTGAAGTGCTACTACATGAAGGAGCGCATCGGCGAGGAGTTCGACGGCACCATCTCGGCGGTTACCGCCTTCGGCATCTTCGTCGCCCTGGACGAAGTGTATGTGGAAGGCCTAGTGCATGTTTCCGAATTGGGCGAGGACTACTTCCAGTTCGACAACGTCAAGCACCAGATGCTGGGCGAACGCACCGGCCAGCGCTATCGCCTGGGCGACCGGGTGCGGGTCCGGCTGGTGCGGGCCGACCTGGA
>JBLNBI010000035.1:0-2689 GCA_050259815.1 Actinomycetota bacterium
CGCCAGATCGGTGCCGATGTCCTCCTGGACGGCGTCTCCTCCGATACCCGCAACATTGCCGCCGGCCAGCTCTTCGTGGCCTTGAAGGGCGAGCGCTTCGACGCCCACGACTTCCTGGCCCAGGCCCGGGATCAGGGCGCCGTCGCGGTGCTGGTTAGTTCCGCCGGCCGGCTGCCCGCAGGCCTGCCCGCCGTGGTAGTGGCCGACACCCGCCTGGCCCTGGGCCGCCTGGCCGCCGTCTGGCGCGCCCGCTACGACATTCCCGTGGTGGCGGTGACCGGCTCCAACGGCAAGACCACCACCAAGGAAATGGTTGCCGCCATCCTCAAGGCCCAGTTCGGCGATGCGGTGCTGGCCACCCGGGGCAACCTCAACAACGACATCGGCCTGCCCCTGACCCTTCTGGGCATGAACGACGAGCACCAGGCCGCCGTGATCGAGATGGGCATGAACCATCCCGGCGAGATCGACTATCTCACCCGCATCGGCAAGCCCACCGTGGCCCTGGTCACCAACGCCCAGCGCGCCCACCTCCAGGGCATGGGCGACCTGGACGAGGTGGCCCGGGAAAAGGGTTCCATCTTCAACGGTCTCAAGACCGACGGCGTGGCCGTGGTCAATGCGGACGACCGTTACGCCGATTTCTGGTGCCGGGCCGCCGCCGGCCATTCGGTCCTGACCTTCGGCATCGACCAGCCCGCCGACGTGCGGGGCATCGTCAGCCAGTACGGCCTGGAAACCCAGGTCCATCTGGTGGCGCCCCAGGGCGAGGTGGAATTCAGCCTCAACACCCCGGGTCGCCACAATGCCCGAAACGCCGTCGCCGCCGCCGCCGCCTGTCTGGCCGCCGGGGTTTCCCTGAATGCCGTGGCCAAGGGTCTTTCCGCCTTCGCCGGCGTCAAGGGGCGGCTGCAACGCCGGGCCGGCCAGAACGGCGCCGTCATCCTGGACGACACTTACAACGCCAATCCGGATTCCGTCCGGGCCGGCATCGACGTCCTGGCTTCCACCGTCGGCCGCAAGCTCCTGGTCCTCGGCGACATGGGCGAAATCGGCGACGCCAGCGCTCAGTACCACGACGAAGTGGGCGGCTACGCAAAGAGCCAGGGCATCGACCTGCTCTACTCCCTGGGGGACGCCTCCCAACTGGCCGCCCGCAATTTCGGGGAAGGCGGCCGCCACTTCCGCAATCCGGACGATCTGGTCGCCGCCCTCAAGCCGGAACTCGCCCAGGGCACCACCGTGCTGGTGAAGGGTTCCCGATTCATGAAGATGGAACGCATCGCCGACGCCATCGCAACCCAGGAGGCCGCATAAATGCTGCTCGCTCTCTCCCAGTGGCTGGCCCAGGACATCCGGCTGTTCAACGTCTTCAACTACATCACCCTGCGGGCGGTGCTGGCGGCCATGACGGCGCTCATCATCAGCTTCGCCGCAGGCCCCCGGGTGATCCGCTGGCTGGCGGCCAAGAAGATCGGCCAGGCGGTGCGCATCGACAAACCGCAAACCCACCTGGTCAAGTCCGGCACCCCCACCATGGGCGGCGTCCTGATCCTGGTGGCCATCGCCGTCACCACCCTGCTGTGGGCCGACCTGTCCAACAAGTACGTGTGGACCGTGCTGGTGGTGACCCTGGGCTACGGCATCGTCGGCTGGTACGACGACTGGAAGAAGGTGGTCTACCGTAATCCCGCCGGCCTGTCCGCCAAGTGGAAGTACTTCTGGCAATCGGTGCTGGGCCTGGGGGCGGCGCTCTTCCTGGCCTTCTCGGCCAGTTCCGGCGCCCAGACGGAACTGATCGTCCCCTTCTTCAAGTCGGTGGCCTATCCCCTGGGCATCTGGGGCTTCATCCTCCTGACCTACTTCGTCATCGTCGGCACCTCCAACGCGGTGAACCTCACCGACGGCCTGGATGGTCTGGCCATCATGCCTACCGTCATGGTGGCTTCGGCCTTCGTGCTCTTCGCCTACGTCACCGGCCACGCCGTCTACGCCCGCTACCTGTTTATCCCCCATGTGCCGGGGGCAGGGGAGCTGTGCGTCGTCCTGGCCGCCATCGCCGGTGCCGGCCTCGGTTTCCTGTGGTTCAACGCCTATCCGGCGGAAGTGTTCATGGGCGACGTGGGCGCCCTGGCCCTGGGCGCCGCTCTGGGCACCGTGGCCGTCATCCTGCGCCAGGAAATCGTCCTGTTCATCATGGGCGGCGTCTTCGTGGTGGAAACCCTGTCGGTGATGCTCCAGGTGAGCTACTTCAAATACACCAAGAAGAAATTCGGCGAGGGCCGCCGCATCCTGCTCATGGCGCCCCTCCATCACCATTTCGAAAAGAGCGGCTGGAAGGAGACCCAGGTGGTCGTCCGCTTCTGGATTATCACCATCATGCTGGTGCTGATCGGCCTCTCCACCCTGAAACTGCGCTGAGATGAATCTCCGAGGCAAACACGTTCTGGTAGTCGGACTCGGGGAGTCCGGGCTGGCGATGGCCAAGTGGCTGCATCGCCAGGGCGCCCGGGTGCGGGTTGCCGACTCCCGCGCCAATCCGCCCAACGTGGCCGACCTCCAGGCCGTGGCGCCGGGCGCCGAGCTCAAGGCCGGCCCGTTCGCGGAAGATAGCTTCGCCAGCGTGGATTTCATCGCCCTGTCCCCGGGCGTGCCCAAGGCCACCCCCCTGGTGGCGTCCGCCACCGTG
>JBLNBI010000036.1:0-4028 GCA_050259815.1 Actinomycetota bacterium
GGTCCTGCCCCTGGGCGCCCTCACCGTCGGCTTGAATGGCGAACGCCTGGCGGAGCTGGCCGGCCTCGCAAAGGCGGGCTGCGTCGCCTTCTCCCAGGCCAAGCGCCCGGTGATCGACACCGAGGCCCTGCTGCGCGCCCTGGAATACGCCGCCACCTTCGGCTTCGCCGTCTGGCTCCAGCCCCAGGACCACTGGCTGGCCCGCAACGGCATCGCCCACGCCGGCGAAGTCGCCAGCCGCCTGGGCCTGGCCGGCATCCCGGTGAGCGCCGAGACCGTCGCCATCGCCACCTACCTGCAATTGGTCCGGGACACCGGCGTGCGGATGCACCTCACCCGCATCTCCACCGCTGCCGGCGTGGCCCAGATCCGGCAGGCCAAAGCCGAAGGCCTGCCGGTTTCCTGCGACGTCGGTATCCACCACCTGCACCTGACCGAGAACGACATCGGCTTCTTCAACAGCCATGCCCGCTTCGATCCGCCCCTGCGGGCCCAGTCGGATCGCGCCGCCCTGGCCGCCGCTGCCGCTTCCGGCCTTGCCGCCATCTGCTCGGACCACACCCCGGTAGGCGCCGACGACAAGCTCCTGCCCTTCGGCGAAGCCAAGCCCGGCGCCACCGGCCTGGAGCTGCTGCTGCCCCTGACCCTGAAGTGGGCGGCGGAGAACAAGGTTTCCCTGCCCACCGCCCTGGCCCGCATCACCTCCGACCCGGCCGCCATCCTGGGCATCGACACCGGCCACCTCGGCATCGGAACCGCCGCCGACGTCTGCATCTTCGACCCCGAGGCCGACTGGCGCCTTAGCGCCGACCGTCTGGTCAGCAAGGGCAAAAATACACCCTTCCTGGGGCTTGAATTGCAGGGCAAGGTGGCACTAACCTTGGTGGGTGGTAAAGTCGTGTTCGATGGGGAGAAGAGAAGCGCCTGAAGTGTTCCGGCCGGTCTCCTTCCCCAATCTTGACGGATAGGCGGAGGGAGACGGCATGTTCGACATCAGGCTCGCAACTTCGGAAGACCAGGAGGCGGTTCGCTGCCTCCAGCGCCTCAATCCCTATCCCAGCGCCCCGATCCTCGGCGAAGTCACCTGCTTCGTAGCCCAGTCCGGGAAATACATCGTCGGCGCCGCTTCCCTGGAACTGCTGCCGGGAGAGATCGGGCTGGTCCGGCTACTGTCTGTCTTGCCGGGTTTCCGCAAGCGGGACATCGCCCGCCAGCTTCTGCTGCGCCTGATCGCCTTCGCCCAGGAAAAGGGGGCTCGGGACATTTACGCCCCGGGTCTCTACGCCGAGGATTATTTCAAGCGCTTCGGCTTCCACCCCTGCCCCCCCGAAAGCGTCCCGGAAAGCCTGCGGGACCACCCTTTCCCGGGGATCGAGAAGCTGACCGGTCGGCTCATGCGCCGCCCGGTGCATATTTCGGCGCCAGAGAACGACAGCGCCATCGCCGCCAAGGCCCAGACCTACTTCGACCAAGGCTTTTTCTGCGCCGAGAGCGTGCTTTCCGCCGTGGCCGAGCACCTAGACATCAAGTCGCCCCTAATCCCCGGCATCGCCACCGGCTTCTGCAACGGCGTCGCCAGCACCTGGGGCACCTGCGGTTCAATTTCCGGCGGCGTCCTCGCCATCAACATGATGCTGGGACGCAATGAAGGCGGCGCACCGGTGACCCGGAATTACCAGGCTGTGCGCGAACTGATCCGGGAATTCCATTGCCGCCACGGTTCCACCCAGTGCAGCGAGCTGATCGCCTGCGACCTGGACACCAAGGAAGGGCGGACGGTCTATCGCAACAACCAACTGCGCCAGCAGTGCCGCCAGTACGTCGGCACCGCCGCCGCCATTACCCTGAAGCTGATCGAGGATAACGCGGACAAAGGCGACCAACCGGCCTCCGCCCAATAGCGGTATTCCGTATTAGGAGATATCGAGGAGCGCCAGGGCCCGGTCGGCCGGCAGGTCGGCCACCACCAGCTTGCGCCGGGACATGGCCCCGGCCTTCAGGTCCACCGCCCTGCGGCCTACTTCCAGCTTGTCGCCCAGGAAGGACAGCAGGGCCTCGTTGGCCTTGCCGTCCACCGGCGGCGCCGCCAGCCGGATCTTGAGGGCATCGCCGTGCTCGCCGACGATCTCGGTCCGCTTGGCCCCCGGCTGGACGTGGACGGTGACCACGCAGCCGGCACCGTCCGGGCGGATCCAGGGCTTCGTCACAGGAACATCAGCACCACCTGGGCCAGCAGGATGGCCACCAGGGGAGAGAGGTCGATGCCCGAAATGGGCGGGATGATGCGCTGGATCGGGCTCAGGAAAGGCCGGGTCAGCTGGTTCGCCGGTCCGGACAGGGGCGAATAGGGATTCACCCAGGACAGCACCGCCTGGAGGATGAGAGCGCCGATGAGGATGTAGATGGACAGGCGCAACACGCCCCGTACAGCTCCCCAGACCATAGCCACCGCCACCGTCGGCCCGTCCAGGATGAAGAGGCCGCCGCCCAGGGCCAGCACCAGGGCGATGAGTGCCAGTTGCAGCACCAGGGCCATCAGGAGGCTCGCCATGTCCAGGCCGAACATACCCGGCACCACCCGGCGCAGGGGCTTCACCGCCCAGTTGGTGAGGGCAACGGCGAAGTGCCCGAAGGGATTGGCAAAGGACACCCTAAAAGCCTGCATGTAGAAACGCAGGAGGAAGAGAAAGCAAAAGAAGCCGATGATGGCATCGGCCAGGAAGACGATGGCCTGGGTCAGCATCAGTCCGCCCCTAGCAGCTTGCCCAGCTCCCGGCCCCGGGCATCGGCGGCCTGGATACCGGCGACGATGCCTTCCTTGACGCCCCGCTCGGCCATGACCTTGAGGGCCGCCTCGGTGGTGCCGCCCTTAGAGGTCACCCGCTCCCGCAGGATGGAGGCCGGCTCGTCGGAGGCGGCGGCCAGTTTGGCGGCGCCCAGGACCGTCTCGATGGACAGTTGCCGCGCCTGCTCGGGGGTGAAGCCCAGGTCGGCGGCTGCCTGCTGCAGGGCCTCGATGAACAGGAAGACATAGGCCGGGCCACTGCCGGAGACGGCGGTGACGGCATCGATGCGGGATTCGTCGTCGATCCAGACGGTGGTCCCCACCGCCTGCAGCACCCGCTCGGCGGCGGCCCGCTCGTCGGCGGAAACCTCCGGCAGGGCGAAGAGCCCGGTGATGCCGGCGCCGATGAGGGCCGGGGTATTGGGCATGGTGCGCACCAGCTTGCGGTACCCGCCCAGCCAGCGGGAGAGGGATTCCAGCCGCAGGCCGGCGGCAATGCTGATCACCACCTGGTTAGCGAGGTGGGGGGCGATGGGCGCCACCGCCTCCTTCATCTGCTGGGGCTTCACCGCCAAGACGATCATGTCGGTGGCCCAGGCGGCGGCCTCGGGGCCAGCATGGCAGGTGACGCCGTAGGTGCTGGCGAGCTTGGCGCGGTTATCGGCGTTGAGTTCCACCACGTGGACGTCGGAAGGGGCGAAGCCCTGCTTCAGGAGGCCGCCGATGAGGGCGTTGGCCATGTTGCCGCCGCCCAGGAAAGTGATCTTCATAGGTAATTTCTCTCACCAAAAATGGCGGTGCCGATTCGAACCACCGTCGCCCCTTCGGCAATGGCTGCCTCCAGGTCATGGGACATGCCCATGGACAGGGTATCGAGCGGCAAGCCGCCGGCTCGCAGGGTTTCGAACAATTCTTTCAGTTGCTTGAAGGGCCGGCGCTGAGCTTCGAATTCTTCCACCGGCTCGGGAATCGCCATGAGGCCCCGCAGCCGCAGGTTGGGCAGTTCCGCCACCCGGTGGCACAGTTCCTCGGCTTCCGCCGGTTCGCAGCCGCTCTTGCTGGCTTCTCCGGAGACGTTGACCTGCACGCACACCTCCAGGGGCGGCAGGCCGGCGGGACGCTGGGCCGACAGGCGCTCGGCGATCTTCAGCCTTTCGATGGAGTGGACCCAGGCGAAGTTCTCCGCCACCAGGCGGGTCTTGTTGCTCTGGAGGGGCCCGATGAAGTGCCATTCCAGATCCAT
>JBLNBI010000037.1:0-3720 GCA_050259815.1 Actinomycetota bacterium
TGGAATTCACCCTGGACCGGGAAGTGGGCGCCTTTGTCCTCACCCGCAGCGACATCCGGATTCCGGCGGACACCAAGGAATTCGCCATCAACATGTCCAACCAGCGCCACTGGGAAGCCCCCGTCCGGCGCTACGTGGCCGAAATGCTCCAGGGCAAGGAAGGCCCCCTGGGCAAGGACTACAACATGCGCTGGGTCGCCTCCATGGTGGCCGACGTGCACCGCATCATGACCCGGGGGGGCATCTTCATGTACCCCCTGGACGCCAAGACCCTGGACAAGGGCGGCAAGCTGCGCCTCATGTACGAAGCCAACCCGATGGCTTTCCTGGTGGAGCAGGCCGGCGGCGCCGCCACCACCGGCCGCCAGCGCATCCTGGACGTCCAGCCCCAGAAGCTGCACCAGCGGGTGCCGGTGATCCTGGGCTCGAAGAACGAAGTGGAACGGGTCACCGCCTACCACTCGGCCTGATCGGCCCGGCAGGGGAAATCCGCCCGGATTTCCCCTGTGGTCAAGCTGTCGAAGCCGACAGCACCTTTCCTTGCAGGCGCCCGGTCGACGCCCCTTCGGCCCTCATCCCCACCAAGGAGGGATAGCGTATGTCCATCAAGCATCCGGTCATCGCCGTCACCGGCTCCTCCGGCGCCGGGACCAGCACCGTCAAGCGGGTTTTCGAGAACATCTTCCGCCGTGAAGGGGTCAATGCGGCTATCGTCGAGGGGGACAGCTTCCACTCCCTGGACCGGGACGAGTTCATCCGCATCAATACCGAACGGGCCCAACGGGGGGAGCCCCGGCTTTCCCACTTCGGCCCCGAGGCCAACCTCCTCAAGGAACTGGAAAACCTCTTCCGCACCTACGGCGAATGCGGCCGGGGCGCGCGTCGCAGCTACGTCCATGACGACGATGCGGCGGCCCGCCTGGGCTGCCGGGCCGGCACCTTCACCCCTTGGGAGGAACTGCCGGCCGGCACCGATCTGCTGTTCTACGAGGGCCTGCACGGCGCCGTGAAGACCGAAGAGGTCAACGTCGCCCACTACGTGGACCTGATGATCGGCGTGGTCCCGGTCATCAACCTGGAGTGGATCCAGAAGATCCACCGGGACACCAACTTGCGGGGCTATTCCAAGGAGGCGGTGATGGACACCATCCTTTCCCGGATGCCCGACTACGTCCATTACATCGTCCCCCAGTTCGAGCATACCCACATCAACTTCCAGCGGGTGCCGGTGGTGGACACCTCCAATCCCTTCATCGCCCGGGACATTCCCGGCCCCGGCGAATCCATGGTGGTCATCCGCTTCAAGAACCCCCGAGGGATGGACTTCCCCTATCTGCTGTCCATGATCAAGGACTCCTTCATGACCCGGGCAAATACCATCGTCGTCCCGGGGGACAAGATGGATATCGCCATGCAGCTCATCCTCACCCCCCTGATCTGGAAGCTGATGGAGAAGAAAAAGCTGGCCTGAGGCCCCAATGACAAGGCAATTACCGGCCGGATACCGGGTATACCCTACCCAAAGCCTTCTCTTTGCAGGATAATTTCGCCTTTTCCCCCCTCGCTCCGCCCAGGAGCAAACTGGATGTTGAACATGAAAGAGATCAAGGCCCCCGTCTTTTCCCCGCTGACCGGAGCCATCCGTGCCCTCGCCATGGATGCTGTACAAAAGGCCAATTCCGGCCACCCTGGCGCCCCCATGGGCATGGCTGAAATCGCCGAAGTGCTGTGGCGCCGCCATCTGCGCCACAACCCGGCCAACCCGAAGTGGGCCGACCGGGACCGCTTCGTCCTGTCCAACGGCCACGGCTCCATGCTGATCTACGCCCTGCTGCACCTGACCGGCTACGATCTCTCCATCGACGATCTCAAGAATTTCCGCCAGTTCCACTCCAAGACCGCCGGCCACCCGGAATACGGCATGGCCCCCGGCGTCGAAACCACCACCGGCCCCCTGGGCCAGGGTATCACCAACGCCGTCGGCTTCGCCGTGGCGGAAAAGGCCCTCGCCGCCGAATTCAACCGGCCTGGCCATGAAGTGGTCGACCACTACACCTATGCCTTCCTGGGCGACGGCTGCCTGATGGAAGGCGTCTCCCACGAAGCCTGTTCCCTGGCCGGCACCCTGGGCCTGGGTAAGCTCATCGCCTTCTACGACGACAACGGCATCTCCATCGACGGCCACGTCGAGGGCTGGTTCACCGACGACACCCCGAAGCGCTTCGAAGCCTACGGCTGGCACGTCATCCCCAACGTGGACGGCCACGACTCCGCCGCCATCGAGGCCGCGCTCCTCGCCGCCCAGAAAGTCACCGACAAGCCCACCCTGATCTGCTGCAAGACCGTCATCGGCATGGGCTCTCCCAACAAGCAGGGCGGCCACGACGTGCACGGCGCCCCCCTGGGCAACGACGAGATCGCCGCCGCCCGCGCCTATATCGGCTGGAACCACGCCCCCTTCGAAATCCCGGCCGACGTGTACGCCGCCTGGGACGGCAAGGACAAGGGCGGCAAGCTGGAAGCCGAGTGGAACGCCAAGTTCGCCGCCTACAAGGCTGCCCACCCGGAGCTGGCCGCCGAATTCGAGCGCCGCGTGGTGAATGGCGGCCTGCCCGCCAACTGGACCGAGACGGTGAATGCCTACGTCGCCGCCTGCAAGGACAAGGCCGAGAACATCGCCACCCGCAAGGCCAGCCAGAACGCCATCGCCGCCTACGCCCCCAACCTGCCGGAACTGTTCGGCGGCTCCGCCGACCTGGCCGGTTCCAACCTGACCCTGTGGAAGGGCTCCAAGGGCGTTTCCAAGACCGAGGGCGGCAACTACCTGTACTACGGCGTCCGGGAATTCGGCATGACCGCCATCGCCAACGGCATTGCGCTGCACGGCGGCTACATCCCCTACACCGCCACCTTCCTGGTCTTCTCCGACTACGCCCGCAACGCCATCCGCATGGCGGCCCTGATGCACCAGCGCCAGATCATGGTCTACACCCATGACTCCATCGGACTGGGCGAGGACGGCCCCACCCACCAGCCGGTCGAGCACGTCGCCAGCCTGCGCCTCATCCCCAACCTGGATGTCTGGCGCCCCGCCGACGCCACCGAGACCGCCGTGGCCTGGGCCGCTTCCATCGACCGCTACAACGGCCCCTCCGTGCTAGCCCTGTCCCGCCAGAACCTGCCTACCGTCACCGGCGCCGTCACTGCCGACGACATCCGCAAGGGCGGCTACATCCTGTCGGAAGCCAAGGGCGAAGCGGCCGTCACCCTCATCGCCACCGGCTCGGAAGTGAAGCTGGCCCTGGATTCCCAGGCCGCGCTCGCCGCCGAGGGCATCGCCGCCCGCGTCGTCTCCATGCCCTGCGCCGACGTCTTCGACCGCCAGAGCGCCGAATACAAGGCCCAGGTCCTGGGCGGCTGCAAGAAGCGCGTCGCCATCGAGGCCGGCCATCCGGACCTTTGGCGCAAGTATGTGGGTCTACACGGTGCAGTGATCGGCATCGACCGCTTCGGCGAGTCCGCCCCCGCCGGCAAATTGTTCGAGTTTTTTGGTTTCACAGTGGCCAACGTCGTCTCCACCGTGAAAAACATTCTGTAAGAGAGAGGAGCTTCAAGCATGACCATCAAAGTTGGTATCAATGGGTTCGGCCGCATCGGCCGTATGGTTTTCCGCGCTGCCTTCAAGAATTTCTCGGATATCGAGATCGTCGGCATCAACGA
>JBLNBI010000038.1:0-3522 GCA_050259815.1 Actinomycetota bacterium
AATTGGGCGAGGACTACTTCCAGTTCGACAACGTCAAGCACCAGATGCTGGGCGAACGCACCGGCCAGCGCTATCGCCTGGGCGACCGGGTGCGGGTCCGGCTGGTGCGGGCCGACCTGGAGACCAACAAGATCGACTTCGTGCTGGCCACCCCGCCGGCTGAGCAGTCGTCAGGGCGGGCCCGGAGCCCGCGCCGGCGGGCCCGCGCCTAAGCGGCTTCGAGGACGGCCGGCGGCTGGGACACCCGGTTCCGGCCGCCGTGCTTGGCCTGGTACAGGGCGGCGTCGGCGGCGGCCACCAGGGCATCAGGCCGGCTCGCAGTGCTGGGCACCATGCAGGCGACCCCGATGCTCATGGTGACGTGGGCAGAGGTGTCGGAACCCCGATGGGAAATCTCCATTCCTTCCACCGCCTCCCGGAGACGCTCCGCCACCGAGACGGCGCCCTCCAGGTCGGTGCCGGGCATCACAATGGCGAATTCCTCACCGCCGTAGCGGGCCACCAGGTCGGCGGGGCGGAACACGTTGGAGCTGACCACCCCCGCCACCTTCCGCAGGCATTCGTCTCCCTGCTGGTGGCCGTAGGTGTCGTTGTAGCGCTTGAAGTGGTCCACATCGGCCAGGAGGAAGGATAGGGGCGTGGCGGTGCGCTGGGCCCGCAGCCATTCCAGTTGCAGGGTTTCGTCCAGGGAGCGCCGGTTGGCGACACCGGTCAGGCCGTCCTTGGTGGCCAGGTCCTGGAGGGCCATTTCGGCAAGTTTTTGCTCGGTCATGTCCCGCAGGGTCTCGACCACGGCGATGAGCTTGCCGTCGTCGTCGTAGATGGGGCCGGCGTCGATGGCCAGGTAGAGCCGGCTGCCCAGACGGGGCATGACGCACCAGTTCTCCGCCCGGAAGCCCTGGCTTTCCTCGATGGGCGCCACGTGGGACGCGTAGAGCTGGTATAGGGAATCGGTGCGGTCCAGCATCAGGATATCGGCGAGGCACAGCCGCGGATGGTCGTAGAAGCCGCGCCAGTGCTCGTTGGTGCCGAGGATTTCGGATGCGGGGACGCCCGTCAGCCGCTCGCAGGCACGGTTCCAGATGATGACTCGATGGTCCGGGTCGAGGACGAAAGTCGGCGTCACCAAGTGCTGCATCAGGCGCACGGCGAAATTCTGGGTCGACTTCCAGTGAATGTAGTCTGAGCTGACGATGTCCAAGGTCTCCTCCTGTCCGGAATATCGTTATATGTGCCCCCGGCCGGGCTATGGCTATCGTTATAGAGGAAGAACTTACCGTGGTGGCATGTTCATGTCAAAGGGATTTTCCTATTCCTACCGAATGGGGCGTAACGCCATCGCTGCAAGGGCGGCTAGGCTGAATGCGGCTCCGGCCACGAAGGTGTAGGAAGCCCCCTGGCTATCCCAAAGGAATCCCGCCAAGGCGCTCGCCACCAGCATGGCGATGCCGCTCAGCAGGTTGAAGAAGCCGAAGGCTGTGCCCCGCAGGTCGGCGGGGGCGGTGGCGGCCACCATGGCGGAAAGCAGGCCCTGGGTCATGCCCATGTGCAGCCCCCACAGGGAGATGCCGGCCCACACCCATCCCCAGTGGGCGCTGTGGGCCAGGAGCAGGTCGGCCACCGCCAGCACGACCAGGCCCCATGCCAACAATCTGGTGTGGCTCATGGAGTCGGACAACCTGCCGAAGGGATAGGCGGCCGCGGCGTAGATGACGTTCATGGCGATGAGAACCAGGGGAGCCAAGGCGATGGGTAAGCCCCCCTGCTGGGCCCGTAACACCAGGAAGGCCTCGCTGAAGCGGGCCAGGGTGAACACGGCGCCGATGGCAACCACCTGCCAATAGGCAGCCGGGAGGCGGCGCAGGTTTTCCCGGTTGATGGGGTTGGGGCGGGGGCCGTCGTGGTGGGTTTCGGGCTCCTTGACCCCGAACACCAGGAGCGCCACCGCCAGGACGCCGGGTATGACGGCCACCCAGAAGACCGCCCGGAAGTCGTTCGCCCACAGGAGCATCAGGCCCATGGCGAGCAGCGGCCCCAGGAAGGCGCCGACGGTGTCCAGGGACTGGCGCAGGCCGAAGGCGGCGCCCCGCATTTCGGAAGGCGTGATGTCCGCCACCAGGGCATCCCGGGGAGCGCCCCGGATGCCCTTGCCGAAGCGGTCCAGGAGCCGGGCCGTGAGGACGAAGCCGGAACTGGTCGCCAGGGCGAAGAGGGGCTTGGACGCGGCGCCCAGGCCGTAGCCCATTACCGCCAGGGCCTTGCGTTTGCCCAGCCAGTCGCTCACCACCCCGGAGAAGACCTTGACCATGAGGGCCAGGGACTCCGCTGCCCCCTCGATGAGCCCGATGGTCAGGGCGCTGGCCCCCAGGGCGGTGGCCATGAAGACGGGCAGGAGGCTGTGGATCAGCTCGGACGAGACGTCCATCAGAAGGCTGACGAAACCCAGGGCCCAGATGCCGGGCGGGAGCTTGTTGGTGGTCGGGAGCATGGGGTCCATTCCGGCTTTTTGTTCCGCCGCCATTATGGCGCTCCCAGGGCGCGGTAAAATGCGCCGAACATCAAGAAAGCCGCCTATGTCCTCCATTCGCCTCATCTACGGCTTCCATGCCGTCACCGCCAAGCTCCGCCATGATCCCGACGCGGTCAAGGAAATCCTCATTGACGCCGACCGCCAGGACGTCCGGGCCCGGGATCTTTTGAAGCACGCCGAACTCCAGGGCGTGAAGGTGGTGATGACCGACGACAAGCGCCTGGATGGCATGATCCCCGGCGCCCGCCACCAGGGGGTGGTGGCCCGGGTCGCTGGCGGCCGCCAGGTGGCCCACCTGGACGACGTGCTGGATACCCTGGAAGAGCCCGCCTTCCTCCTGGTCTTGGATGGCATCACCGATCCCCGCAACCTGGGCGCTTGCCTGCGGGTGGCCGACGCCGTCGGCGTGCACGCCGTGATCGCCCCCAAGGATCGGGCCGCCGGCCTGACCGAAGTGGCCGCCAAGACCGCCAGCGGCGCCGCCGAAACGGTGCCCTACGTGATGGTCACCAACCTGGCCCGCACCCTGCGGGAACTGAAGGAGCGGGACATCTGGGTGGTCGGTACCGCCGGCGAGGCCCAGGATGATCTCTACACCGCCCAATGGCCCCAGGCCACCGCCTGGGTGCTGGGGGCCGAGGGCGAAGGCATGCGCCGCCTCACCCGGGAAACCTGCGACCAGCTGGTGCGCATTCCCATGTACGGCTCCGTGGAGAGCCTGAACGTTTCCGTAGCCTCCGGGGTCTGTCTCTACGAGGCCAGGCGGCGCCGGGGGTAGTCCCGACCCAAGATCGTTTTGGCCGGATCGCAGTCCAACGTTGGGTAGTCAGCCAACAGGGAGGTCATACCATGACACCAGGCGCGGTGATGGCCATCATGGCCGAAATTGAAGAGGGCGATCCCCTCGATTTTTCCGAACTCTCCGTCGATTCCGACGACGCTCGGGCGCTGATGGCCCTGCATTTCTGCGAAGTGGACCGGCAACTGGCCGA
>JBLNBI010000039.1:0-3208 GCA_050259815.1 Actinomycetota bacterium
TCGACAGCGGCAATACCCGCGTCAAATGGGGCCTGCGGGACGGGGATCGGTGGTTGTCGGAGGGGGCGCTGCTCCAGGCTGACATCGGCCAGCTGGGAGAGCGCCTCAGGCACCTGCCGCCGCCTTCCCGGGTCATGGTCGCCAATGTGGCGGGCCCCGTTGCGGCGGGGGCGATCGAGAGGGCGTTTGACTCCTGGCGGGACCGCCTCGAATTTGTCCGGTCCTCCGCCGAGGCCGGCGGGGTGTGCAACCGTTATGACGAACCCGGGCGCCTGGGCGTGGACCGCTGGTGCGCCCTGGTGGGTGCCCGGCATCGGGTGCAGACCGACTGCCTGGTGGTTGGCGCCGGCACCGCCACCACCATCGATACCCTGGATGGGGAAGGCAATTTTCTCGGTGGCCTGATCCTGCCGGGGTTTGACCTCATGCGCGGCTCCCTGGCCCGCAATACCGCCGGCCTGCCCCTGGCCCAGGGGAAGCGCGAGGACTTTCCCCGTTGTACCGACGACGCCATTTTCAGCGGCTGCCTGGAAGCCCAGCTGGGCGCCATCGAAAGGGCCTTCGCCCGGATTGCCGGTCGGCCGGGCGCCCAGTGCCTCGTCTTCGGCGGGGCGGCGCCCCTTCTCCTGGATCACCTCTCCATGCCCTGCCGCCGGGCGGATACCCTGGTCCTGGACGGGCTCTTCCATCTCGCTTGAATATCCCGTAGGCAAGGGCTACGATGCGGCGGAACCAAACCCGGGGATAGCCATGGTCGACACCGCAATCAACAATCTGCTGGCGTTTCTTTCCTTTTTCACGGTCGCCATTGCCATCCTGACGGTCTTCCTGACCGCCTATGCCCTGATCACCCCCTACAACGAGCTGGTCCTCATCCGCCAGGGCAACGTGGCCGCGGCGGTAAGCCTGGGCGGCGCCCTGCTGGGCATCGCCCTGCCGGTGGCCGTGGCGGTCGGGGTGAGCCACAACCTTCTTTCCATGCTGGGCTGGGGTGTGCTGGCCTGCGTCATCCAGCTCTGCGTCTTCGTGGCCTGCCGGGTGATCCTGCCCCACATCGCGGAAGATATTCCCCAGGGGAAACTGGCGTCCGGAATATTCCTCGCTTCCCTTTCCATCGGCGTAGGCATCATCAACGCCGGCTGCATCGTCTGACAACAAGGAGCTGTGCCATGTCACTGATGGATTTCATCAAGAAACAGTTCATCGACATCCTGAAATGGACCGAGGATCAGGACGGCGTCCTGGCCTGGCGCTTCCCCATGCAGGACTTCGAAATCCAGTACGGCGCCAGCTTGACTGTGCGGGAGTCCCAGCAGGCCCTGTTCGTGAACGAGGGCAAGTTCGCCGACGTATTCGCCCCCGGCATGTACAAGCTCACCACCCAGACCCTGCCGGTGCTCACCTACCTGAAGAACTGGGACAAGCTGTTCGAGTCCCCCTTCAAGTCGGACGTCTATTTTTACTCCACCCGCACCCAGCTCGACCGCAAATGGGGAACGCCCAATCCCATCACCATCCGGGACAAGGAATTCGGGGTGGTGCGGCTGCGGGCCTTCGGCATCTATTCCTACCATCTGGTCGACCCCAAGGCTTTCTACAGCAAAGTTTCTGGCACCCGGGATATCTACACCCGGGACGAGCTGGAAGGCCAACTGCGCAATACCCTGATCGGCAGCATGACCGATCTCTTCGGCGAGTCCGGCGTGGCCTTCCTGGACATGGCCGCCAACCAGGAAGAGTTCGGCGCCCGGCTGCGGGAGAAGATGACTCCCATCTTTGCCGACTTCGGCCTGGCCCTGGATTCCCTGGTGGTGCAGAACGTCTCCCTGCCGGAGGAACTGCAGAAGGTTCTCGACCAGCGCATCGGCATGAACATCATCGGCGACATGGGGCGCTACACTCAGTACCAGGTCGCCAACAGCATTCCGGACGCGGCGAAGAACGAAGGCGGCATGGCCGGGCTCGGCGCCGGCGCCGGCATTGGCTTCGGCTTCGGCCAGGTGATCGGGCAGGCCATGTCCCAGGCCATCCAGCCCCAGGGCGCGCCGGCTGCCGCAGCACCCGCTGCTGCCACCCCGGTGTCCGCGGACGATGTGGTGGCCACCATCGAGAAGCTGCACGGCCTCATGGAGAAAGGCATCCTGTCCCGGGAGGAATTCGAGGCCAAGAAGGCGGAGCTCCTGAAAAAGCTCGTCTGATCACCGGATGGCCCAGTCCGCCTCCTGTCCCTCCTGCGGCGCCGCCGTCGTCTTCAAGTCGGCGGCGTCCATCTTCGCCGTCTGCGAATACTGCCAGAGCACCCTGGTCCGCCACGACCAGGCCCTGGAGGACATCGGTAAGATGGCGGCCCTGGCGGAGGACCGCTCCCCGCTCCAACTAGGGGCGGAAGGACAGTGGCAGGGTGTGCATTTCGCCCTCATCGGCCGCATCCAGCTCCGTTACAGCCAGGGCCTGTGGAACGAGTGGCACATCCTCTTCGACGACATGCGTACCGGCTGGCTGTCGGAGGCGGGCGGCGAGTATGTGATTTCCTTCCTGCATCAGGTCCAGGAACCCCTGCCCAGGTTCGAGGAACTGGAAGCCGGCCGGCGCCTGGTTCTGGCGAGCCGGCCATGGACGGTCACCGACATTGAGGACGCCGAGTGCGTCGCCGGCCAGGGTGAGCTGCCTTTCAAGGTCGGGGCCGGCTACAAGGCGCCAGTAGTCGATCTGCGGGGGAGCGACCATTTCGCCACCCTGGACTATTCCGAGAGTCCGCCCCTGTTCTTCCTGGGCGGCCCGGTGGATTTCAAGTCCCTGAAGATGAGCGGGCTGCGGGAAGGCATGCCCGTTCCAGAAGCCACGGTGGAGGCTCAGGTCTTCCGCTGCCCGAGTTGCGGATCGCCCCTGTCGGCGCGCTCCAAGGACATTCTGGCGGTGGGGTGCGCCTCCTGCGGCGCCGTCGTCGACACCGGCGACCAGAATTACCAGCTACTTTCCAAGGCCATGGGCAACAGCGAGGACCGCTACGTCCCCCGCCTTGCCCTGGGCACCCAGGGCGTCCTGGAAGCCAAGCCGGTGGAGGTCATCGGCTTCCTGGTCAAGGAGACCAAGTCCGAAGGCATCGCCTACGACTGGCGGGAGTATCTGCTGGCGGGTGAAAACGGCACGTACCGCTGGCTTACCGAGTACAACGGCCACTGGAACCTGGCGGACGTCCTTTCCCGCC
>JBLNBI010000040.1:0-7553 GCA_050259815.1 Actinomycetota bacterium
CAGGCAGGCCAGGGGGCGGGGCGGGTGGCCGACCAGGGCGGCGAAATCGTTGGTGACCGCCTCGAAATTGCCTGCCGCCACGGCCGAGTACATATTGGCCACGGCCCGGGCGAGTCAGGCGGGCAGGCCGTAAGAGGCGAGGGCGTCGGCATAGGCATCCTCGTTCACCTGCTCGTAGCGGATTGGCTTGCCGGAAACCTTGGCCACGGCGGCGGCGACCTCGTTGAAATCGTGGGCGGTCTGGCCGGTCAGCTCATAGATTTCCTTGGCCAGGGCCGGGGCGGCTGCGGCGGCGGCGATGGCCTGGGCCAACTCGTCCCGGCTCACGAAACTGGCCTTGCCGGTGCCGGCAGGCAGCTGGAAAACGCCGCTCGCCAGGGCCGGGCTGACGGCTACGGGCAGTAGTTCGGCGTAAAGCGTGTTGCGCAGCAGGGTGAATTTGAGGCCGCTGGCGGCCAGGTCGGCTTCGGTGGCGCGATGGACAGCGGCGAACTCGGCGGGGGAGTCGGCCCGGGTATCCACGAAGCTGGTGTAGAGCACTTGGGCAACCACGGCGGCCTTGGCGGCGGCGATGGCGTTACGGTGCTGCTGGATGCGCACGTCCCGGGGGCCATCGGTGGACACCAGGACCAGCTTGTCGGCACCGGCGAAGGCCTGGACGAGGGATTCCGGCTGGTCGAAATCGCCCTGGCGTACCGAGATGCCCCGTTCGGCCAGGTCGGCGGCCTTGGCGGTGTCCCGCACGCTGACCGCGATGCCTTCGGTACTGCCCAGGCGGGCCGCCAGGTGTTCGACGATGCGGCGGCCCAGTTGGCCGTTGGCGCCGGTAACCAGAATCATGTTGCTTCCCTCGATTGCGTTGCGATGACCGAACTTTAGTCCAGGGATTTGTCTTTAAATAGGGAGCTATTCGCAATTGGTTGTTGCCAATATGGCAACAATGTCCTGGCCATGACGTTAGCCTGGCCTATGGGGTGGGGAATAAAAAACGGCCACCCTGGGGTGGCCGGAAGCCGTAGCTTTGGGGCATACGGAGGAGAGTTACGGGCAAGCGGGGCAACGCTCCGCAAGCGCTTTGATTCTGTGACATTTGCCTGTCATGGAACTGACCGGCCGGCCACCAGCCCAGGGCCGTTCCCGCCCCCGAGAGGGCCCATGTGCGTATGGAAGGGAATCTATTTGCCCTTGGCATGTCTATTGCAAAACCCTGCTTGTAGATTGCTGCCAAAGGGAGGCGAATCATGGAAAACACCATACTGGAAATGCTGTTCGGCACTGCCCTGGCGTCGGTTGTGCCCAATGCCCTGGTTGCTGCCTGGGATCTTGTGCAGCGCACCAAATGGGTTCGCAGGAGCTGCTGAGGCACCGTCCCGGTGCAGGCAGGCTTCACCGCATCCTGATTGAGCCGAAAGCCGTTTTGTCCAGGCAGACCCCGCCCGGTGGCGGGGTTTGTCTTTTTTGGCGCCTCCGTCCGTTAAGTTACATGTCAGAAAAATAATCCAAGCTCCAAGGCTGCTGTCCCAGTTGGCTTCAGGTGCCGCCAGAGCACCGGGCCCTTCCCGCCCGAAGGAGTCGGGTCACCCCAAGGAGAAGACGGTGGTATGGAGCAGGTAGCATGAGTTTTCCATGCAGAGCCAGGACGATGCCCATGGCCAGGCGATGGACGTTGCAGACCTATCTGGTCTTCCTCGTCCTTGCGTGCCTGGTTCCGGGAATGATCGGTGCTACCTGCATGGTGGTCCGGGCCTACAGGGAGGCGCAGGCCTTGCAGGAAAAGGAGGCCATCCAGACAGCCCGAGCCCTGGTCCAGGTGGTGGACAGCTACATCGCCCGGGCCGAGGTTGTGGCCAAGCTGCTGGCCATTTCGGGCCCTGTAGCCGGCGACCGTGACCTGGCATCCTTCCATCGGCTGGCCAGGGAGGTGCTGGCCGAGGAGAAGTTCGGCGCCAGCATCGCCCTCATCGATTCGTCGGGCCAGCAGGTCTTCAATACCCTGACTGACTTTGGCCAGACCTTGGCGCCTACGGGCAACCCGGAGCTGGTTCGCCGCGTATTCGCCACCGGCAGGCCGGCGGTGTCGGACTTGTTCATCGGCGGCCTTCGCCGCCGGCCCATCATGTCGATCATGCTGCCGGTGAAAAGGATGGCGGGGCCGCCCCATGTGCTGGCGATCACGCTTCAGCCCGATATGCTGGCGGACTTGCTGCGGCAGCAGGGCCTGCCGGCGGACCGGGTGGCGGCTGTGTTCGACAGCCAGGGCATCATCGCCGCCCGTACCCTCGATGCCGAAAGGTTCGTGGGGCAACCTGCCGTGGAAATTTTCCGTGCGCGGATCCGCCAGTCCCCGGAAGGAACGGTGGAAATGCTTTCCCTGGAGGGCATTCCGATGTTTTTTGCCTACAGTGTCTCCCCGGCGACCCGCTGGGGCGTGGCCATCGGCATACCAGCGGAGTCCTTCGACCATCAGTTGAGGCACGCTTCCTTCCGCCTGGCCCTCGGCATGGCCGCCCTCTTCGGCGTCGGGCTTCTGCTGGCCTGGTTCATGGCGCGTGCCATTTCCCGTTCGGTTCGTGCGCTCAAGGTTCCGGCAGCCCTCCTCGGCACTGGGCGCCAGGTCGTCATCCCGCCCATCCCGCTCAAGGAAGCGGCTGAGGTCGCTACCGCCTTGGAGGATGCGGCGGGACTATTGGCAGAGCGCAACATGGCGCTCCTGGCGAGGGAAGCGGAGCTGGCCTCCCGCAGTGCAGCCCTCCAGCAGAGCGAGCTCCGGCTCCAGCTCCTCACGGAACACTCTCCGGTGATGATCGCCGTTTTCAACCGGGAGATGCGTTACCTGGCGGTCAGCCGGCGCTGGCTGGAGGACCTCGGCCTCGGGGACCGGGACATCATCGGGCTGTGCCACTACGACGTTTTCCCCGATCTGCCGGACGCGTGGAAGGAGGCTCACCGTTCCGGGCTGGCGGGGGGAGTCCGGCTGGCCGACGCCGACCGATTCGAGCGGGCCGACGGGACGGTGCAATGGGTGCAGTGGGAACTGTGGCCCTGGCACGATGAGGCCGGGGTCGTGGGCGGCATCGTGATCGCCGCCGAGGACGTTACAGGTATCAAGCGGGTGGCTAAGGAACTGGAGGAGAGCGAAGGCTACCTGCGGCAACTCATCGCTACCCTGCCGGGCATGGTGTGGACCGCCACCCCGGCGGGCGACCTGGATTTTCTCAGTCAGCAGTGGCTGGATTACACCGGAGCCCCCCTTGAAACCCAGCTGGGCTCGGGATTCCTTGAATCCGTCCACCCGGACGACCGGGAGCGGGTGGTGGAACTCCGCCAACGGTGCCTGGACAGCAAGACCAGCTTCCATGGCGAATACCGGTTGCGGGGGCGGGATGGCAGCTATCGCTGGTTCAAGTCCCGGGGGACGCCCTGGCTGGACGGGCGGGGGATGGTGACCCGCTGGCTGGGGGTGGTTACCGATATCGACGACCTGAAGCGGGTCCAGGAAGCCCTCCATCAAAGCCAACTCCGCTTCCGTGCCCTATTCGAGCAGGCGGCGGTAGGAATTGCCCGGGTCGCCCTCGACGGCACCTGGCTGGAGGTCAACGATGCCCTGTGCGCCATCGTCGGCTACGGGCGGGAGGAAATGCTCCGGATGGGTTTCCCGGATATGACCTATACCCCCGACCTGGCGGCGGACCTGACCCTCTACGAGAAGCTCATGGCCGGGCAGATTCCCTCCTACACCATCGAAAAGCGCTACATCTGCAAGGATGGCAGCCTGGTCTGGGTGAATCTGACCGGTTCCCTGGTGCGCGACGCCGGCGGGGAGCCCGATTACTTCGTCGCCGTCATGGAGGACATCCAGGGTCGCAAGGAAACCGAAGCCGCCCTGGAGAATGCCCATCAGGTCCATCTGGAGCAGTTGGAAAAGCTGGTGGCCGAACGCACGGCCGCATTGCAGGAGGCCCATGACTTCCTGGAGCAGCGGGTCGCCGAGCGGACCGCGCAGGTGCGGCGGCTGGCGGCTGAAGTGACTTTCGTGGAGGAGCGGGAGCGGCAGGCATTGGCCCGGGACCTGCACGATGGCCTGTTGCAGCTTCTCCACGTCGTCAAGATCAAGCTTGGCCTCCTGGAAAAGGAGGTTCTGCCGCCCCGGGGGAAAGCCCTGGTGGGGGATCTGGACTCGATCATCGGCGACGCCTGCCGGGAGGCCCGTTCCCTGACTTCCCAACTGAGTCCGCCCATTCTTTCCACCCTGGGCCTTCCGGCTGCGCTACGCTGGCTGTGCGGCGAAATCCAGGAGAGTTACGGCTTGGAGGTTTCCTGCCATGGGGATATCTCCGATCCCGGCATTCCCCTTTCCCAATCCGCCATCCTCTTCCGCGCGGCCCGGGAGCTCCTGATCAATGCGGCCAAGCATTCCGGCAGCCGGACCGCGAGCCTGGAGCTGTCGAAGGAAGACGACGTCCTCGTGATGGTGGTCCAGGATGCGGGGATGGGCATCAAGGTCCCCGAGGATGCCTTGGCGGGGACAAAGGGATTCGGATTGGCCAGCGTCCGGGAGCGGATGCTTTTCCTTGGAGGAACGATGAGCATAGACCTTCCCCCCGGCGGCGGGGTACGCATTGTCCTGCGGATGCCGGTGAATAGGGCGGCGAGGACAGAGGCGGCGACGCAATGACGACACGAATCGCGCTGGTGGACGACCACCGGATGTTCCGGGAAACCCTGCGGATTCCCCTGGAACTGGAAGAAGACATGGAGGTGGTGGCGGAAGCCGGTTCCGGTGCGGAGCTGCTGCTCCAACTGGAGAAGACGACGCCGGACATCATCGTCCTGGACATCGGTTTGCCCGACATGAGCGGGGTCGAAGTGGCCCGGCAAGTGGCGAAGCGCTACCCGGGCATCAAGGTCGTCGTGCTCTCCGGCTATACGGACAAGCTCTTCGTGGACGAGGTGATGAGGGCCGGGGCTCGGGCCTTCGTGGCCAAGTCCGCGGGAGCGGAAGAGCTGATCTTCGCCATCCGGGCCACCAAGGCGGGAAAGATTTTCCTCTCCCCCGAGATCACCGCCCGGGTCATGGGCCAGATTGCGCCGTCGGCAGCCGGGTCCGCGGGGAACGACGCGCCGCCCATCTCTATCCTCGGAAAGCGGGAGCAGGAAGTCCTTCGCCTGCTGGCCGAGGGCAAGAGTTCGCCGGAGACCGCCACCGCCCTCGGCATCTCCCCGGCGACCGCCGATGCCCATCGCCGCAACATCAAGCAGAAGCTGGGCTTGGGGACCATCGCCGAGCTGACCCGCTATGCGATCCGTGAAGGGCTGGTTTCCGTCAAGTAGTGGGAAAGGTCCCGCTGTCCGGTCGGGGAATGGGGCTTGCTGCAGGCTTTTTCCCCCGACACGAGGATTACCACGATGAAATCCCCTTGGACCAAGAAGAATCCTTGGTTAAGCATGTATCTGAGCGGCGCCAATGCCGTTGCCGGTTCTCTCCGTGGCCGCGCCGCCTCCGCCGCGAAACGCCAGGCGTCGACGGCCGTCACGATGGGAATCAACCAGTTGGCGAATATGTGGACGAGTGCTCTTTCGGCGCCCTCCCCCAGGAAGGGCAAAGGCAGGCGTCGCTGAGGAATCGAACAGGTATTTGACGCCTTGGCCTTGTAGGTCTTGCACGTCCTTTATCCAAGAATCCCCATTATTGCCTGTAGTCGGCACTCCATCCCCTCCACCGCTTCAGGACCAGGGATTGCAGCGCAGTACAGTCTGACGACTCCCTAGACTACTGCCTGCCATGCACAAACCCGGCAACCCCCTTCCATCGGAACAACTCCCCCATCCACAACCGGGAGACGAAGGCTCATCCCGGACCATTCCCGTGGTCCAGGAAGAGGCTTCAGTCTCCCGCGTGGTCGAGAGCACCGGCGGTGCGGTACGGGTCCGGATTGCCTCCCACGAGGAAAGGCAGCGCATTCCCCTGACCGAGGCTTTCGACGAGGTTTCAGTCGAGCGCGTGCCCATCAACCGTTACGTGACCGAGCGCACCGGCCCTCGGCAGGAGGGCGAGGTCGTCATCATCCCGGTGTTCGAAACCGTGGCCGTGGTCGAGGAGCGCCTGCTTCTCAAGGAGGAATTACGCATCCTTCGGCAGCGGCGCGAAGTACAGCGCGAGACGGAGGTGGTGCTCCGCAAGGAAACCCCCGTCGTCGAGCGGCGGGCACCGGGCCAGGAACAATGGAGCGAGGATTCTCCGGATCAATAGCATCGCTGCCCAGGCAGCCCGTCCTTTCAAGGAGACAGACATGACACAGACCGTAATTGGCGTTTTTGACACCCCGGACGCCGCCCACCTAGCCGAGGAAAGGCTGATCAGCCACGGCATCGATCAGTCCACCCTCCACATCGACGCAAACGAAAATGCCTATGAAAACTCGGACGAGGCCCTGCGGGCTCGGCACCGGGGCGCCACCGGCGGCATCCGCGATTTCTTCAGCCATATGTTCGGGTCGGAGAACGCCGAGGAAGCCGGGCACTACTCCGAGGCCGTGCGCCGGGGCGGAGTCGTCTTGGCCGTGGATGTGCCCGAAGGGGCATCGGTGGACGAAGTGCGCTCGGCGCTCCTGGAGGCCGGCGCCGTTGATATCGACGAGCGGGTCGAGCAATGGCGCAAGCAGGGCTATTCGGGTTACAACCCCGAATCCAGGCCTTACACCCCGGACGAGATCGCCCGGGAGCGCAGTACCGTCCTGCCGGTCATCAAGGAAGACATCGAGGTCGGCAAGCGGGAAGTGGGCAAGGGCACGGTGCGGGTCTACTCTCGGACGGTGGAAACCCCCGTCCAGGAAACCGTCAACCTGCGGGAGGAGCATGCTGCCATCGAGCGCCGCCCGGTAGACCGTCCTGCCACCCAGGCCGATCTGGAAGCCCTCAAGGATAGGACGGTCGAAGTGCAGGAAATGGCGGAGAAGGCCGTGGTCAACAAGACTGCCCGGGTGGTGGAGGAGGTCGAGGTCGGCAAGGAAGTCAGCCAGCGGACCGAAACCGTCCAGGACACAGTTCGCCACACCGAGGTGGAGGTGGAGCGGGGAACGGCCGAAGAAAGAGGCCGTGGGGCAGCTTTCTCCCGTCCCTACGAGGATTACGAGACCGATTTCCGGCAGGATTTCCAGACTCGCTACGGTGCTCGGGGCGGCAGCTATGACGACTACGCGCCAGCCTACCGCTACGGCCACACCCTGGCGAGCGATCCCCGGTATCAGGGCAAGGATTGGAGCGCCATCGAGCCCGAAGCCCAGCGTGACTGGGGTCAGCGTTATCCGGAAGGTACCTGGGAGCGCTTCAAGATGGCGGTCCAGCACGGCTGGGAAAAGGTAACCGGCAAGCGCTGAGCCGGTTATCACCCGGAACAAGCAAGGCCCTGCGGGGCCTCGCTTCGCTTTCCGTCAGGTGCCGATCAAGGAGCCCTGCGGAACAGGCATGCCCGAGTCCATAGACTCGGGCATGTCCTTGAGTGCCCGTTGGGCGAGCATCTGGATACGGTCGCACAGTTCGTCCGGGACGGGCAG
>JBLNBI010000041.1:0-10394 GCA_050259815.1 Actinomycetota bacterium
TTGCATGGCAGGTTCCTTACTTGGCAGGCAGTTGCAGCGGGACGCCCTTGCGGTCCCGGCCGTAGATGCGGGGCTTGAAGTAGCTGTCGATGATGGGGGTCAGGGAGTTCATCAGCAGCACGGCGAAGGCGACGCCTTCCGGATAGCCCGCCCAGGTGCGGATGATGTAGGTGAGCACCCCGCAGCCGGCCCCGAAGATAAGCTTGCCCAGGTTGGAGTTGGGCGAGGTCACGTAGTCGGTGGCGATGAAGAAGGCCCCCAGCATGGCACCGCCGGACAGCACATGGGTACTGGCATCCAGGTAACGGGCCGGATCGACCCCGTGGAGGATGGCGGCCGGCAGGGCGATGCCCACCAGCATGGACACCGGGATGTGCCAGGAAATGATCCCCAGGGCCATCATGGCGACGCCGCCGGCGGCGATCAGCCAGGCGGCCGTTTCGGCCAGGCTTCCCGGGCGGCTGCCCACCCAGGACAGGGCCGGGGCATGGGCGGCGGAGTGGAGCAGATCGACGCCCCGGCTCATCTCGGTCTTGGCGAAGCCCAGGGAGGTGGCGCTGGTGACGGCGTCGAGGCCCGCCGGGATGCCCTTGAAGAGAATGGCCAGGCTGTCGATGGGCCCGGGAGCGGCGGCGCTGAACAGGGGTGCGGCGCCGACCCAGGCCGTCATCTGGACGGGGAAGGAGATGAGCAGCGCCACCCGGGCGACCATGGCCGGGTTGAAGAGGTTCTGGCCGATGCCGCCGAAAGCCTGCTTGCCCAGGGTGGTGGCGAAAAGGCCCCCGAAGACGCCGATCCACCAGGGCGCCCAGGGCGGCAGGGAGGCGGCCAGGAGCCAGCCGGTGAGGATGGCGGAACCGTCCCACAGGGGCGCCGTCTTTCGCTCCATGAGCTTGAGGCTGAAGGCCTCCCCCACGACGGCGGCGGCGATGGTCACCAGCCACAGGTAGATGGCCGGCCAGCCGTAGAGCCAGAAGCCGTACAGGGTGGCGGGCGCCAGGGCCAGCATGACGGTCGCCATGATGCGGCCGGCGCTGTTGGACGTGGTCTTGTAGGGTGCCGCGACCGGGGCGAAGACGTTCTGGCTCATGCGGTTTCTCCTTCAGATTTGGCGCCGGCCGCCGCGGCCTTGGCGGCTTCGGCGGCCTTGGCCGCTTCCCGTTCCGCCTTGCGGCGGGCGGCGGCCTCCCGTTTTTCCTGTTCTTACCGCTCCAGGCGGGCGGCCTTGGCCTCGGTCAGCTTCTTGGCCGCCTCGGCCTTGAGCTTGGACCGCTCGCTGGCGTACAACTCGCCCTTGGCATGGTTGAAGTACTGGACCAGGGGAATGTGGGAGGGGCAGACGTAGGCGCAGCAGCCGCAGGCGATGCAGTCGGAAATCTCGAAGGTGGCCGCCGCCTCGTAGTCATGGACCTTGATGCGGGCCGCCATTTCCATGGGCAGGAGGCTCATGGGGCAGGCGCTGGCGCACTTGCCGCAGCGGATGCAGGGGCCGGCCTCGGGCACCACCGCCTCGGCGGCGTTGAAGGCCAGGACGCCGGAGGCACCCTTCACGAGCGGGATGCGGTCGTGGAGGAGCGGCGTGCCCATCATCGGCCCGCCCATGATCAGGCGGGCGGGCGCTTCCTTGAGGCCGGCGAAGGCCATGAGCTCTTCGATCATGGTGCCCAGGGGGGCGAAGATGTTGCCGGGGTTGGCCACGGCGCCGCCGTTGATGGTGACGATGCGCTCCACCAGGGGCTGGCCCAGGCGGATGGCCTTATGGACCGCGGCGCAGGTGGAGACGTTGTGCACCAGGACGCCGGTTTCGGCGGCACGGGCATCGGAAGGTACCTCGATGCCGGTGAGCACCTTGATCAGCTGACGGTCGGAACCCATGGGGTAAAGGGCCGGCACCGGGCGGATCTTCACTTCCGGATAAGCCTCGGCGGCCTTCTTCATGGCGGCGATGGCTTCCGGCTTGTTGTCCTCGATGCCCACCAGGGCCTCGGTCGCGCCGATGGCGCGCATCACCAGGCGGGCGCCGTCCACCACCTGGTCCGCGTGGTCCCGCATGATGCGGTCGTCGGCGGAAAGGTAGGGCTCGCATTCGCCGCCATTGACGATGAGGGTGGTGACCTTTAGGCGCTTGCCCAGGGCGAACTTGGGAGCCGCCGGGAAGGTGGCACCGCCGAGGCCGACCACGCCGGCCGCCGCCACCCGGCGGGTGATTTCCTCGGGCGCCGCGGAGAAGGGATCGGCCAGGGGATCGGTCTCGATCCACTCGTCCTTGAAGTCGTTGTCCACCACGACGGCCTGGAAGGCGAGGCCGGAAGCGTGGGGCGCGGTCACCTCGCCGATGGCGGAGACGGTGCCGGACACCGGGGAGTGGATGGGGGCCGAGATGTTGCCGCTGGCCTGGGCCAGGAGCTCACCCTTCAATACCTTCTGGCCGACCACCACCACCGGCCGGGCGGCGCCGCCCACGTGCTGGGACAGGGGCATGTACACCCGGGCGGGGGGAGGCAGCACCCGCAGGGGGACATCCGCCGCCGGGCGCTTGTGGTCGTCGGGATGGACACCCCAGCTCGGGGCCTTCAGGAATCGGTCGAGGAATCCCATGGTCTAGTCCTCAGGCTGCAGCGGAAACGGGATGGGGCCAGTTCCAGTGCTGCAGGGTCACTGGAATGGGGGCCATGCGCAGGGCCTCGGTCGGGCAGACATTGGCGCAGGCGCCGCAGCCGGTACAGGCGTCGCGGATGACGTTGTGGATCTGCTTGGGGGCACCGATGATGGCGTCGGTCGGGCAGGCCCGCAGGCACTTGCAGCAGCCGATACAGATTTCCTCGGTCACCTGGGCGAGTTGGGGGCCGGTATCGACCACCGAGGACAGGTCCACCTTGACCCCGAGCTTGGCAGCCAGGGCCTCCACCGTGGCCTTGCCGCCGGGGGGGCAGAGGGTGACCGGGGCCTCGCCCTTGGCGAGCGCCGCCGCGGCCTGGGCGCAGCCCACGAAGCCGCACTGGCCGCACTGGGAACCGGGCAGCATGGCCTGGATTTCGGCCTCCAGGGGGTTCTCTTCCACCGCGAGGTAGCGGGACGCAGCGCCGAGCATGCCCCCCAGGGCCACTCCCATCACCGCGAGACTTCCAACGGACATCAACATGGCTGTTCTCCCTGATTCAATTAGCTGGCGGCGATGCCGGAAAAGCCCATGAAGGCCATGGCCAGCATGCCGGCGACCACGAAGGCGATGGGCGGGCCGGCGAAGAGCCGGGGCACATCCACCAGGGCCAGGCGCTCCCGGAGGCCGGCGAAGATGATCATGACCAGGCTGTAGCCCACCGAGGAGGCGAAGGCGAACATGGTGGCGCTCATGAAGCCCATGTGCCCTTCCACCAGCAGGAGCGCCACGCCCAGCACGGCGCAGTTGGTGGTGATGAGGGGCAGGTAGATCCCGAGCATCTGGAAGAGCTCCGGGGAGACCTTCTTGATGGTCATTTCGGTGAATTGCACGGCGCTGGCGATGACCAGGATGAAGGTCACCGTGCGCAGGAAACCGAGGTTGTAGGCGTCCAGCAGGTAGTGCTGGACCGCCCAGTCGGCCATGGAGGAGACGGTGATGACGAAGGTGGTGGCCAGTCCCATGCCGGCCGCAGTGTCGATCCGGGTGGTCACCCCCATGAAGGAGCAGAGTCCCAGGAAGCGGGCGAGGATCACGTTGTTCACCAGCGCCGCGCCGATCATCATCAAGGCGAATTCTTTCATGCTCAGTCCTTTGCGGTACCGCAGGTTTCGCCGGGCAGGGCCCGACGCAGGTAATGGGGCGACAGTTCGCCCCGCTTCGAGAGACGGTGGGCGCCCAGGCGCGCCGCCAGGAGTCCGAAACCGAGGCCGGCGGCCATGGAGGCCATGGTCAGGGCGTCGTCACCCCAGGCCCCCTGGGCCAGGCCGCCGGCCAGGATGGCGGACACCAGGGGCAAGGCATAGGCCAGCATCGCCGCCCTGATCAGGGAGCGGTTGTCCACCCCGAGGACGACCCGCTCGCCTTCCCGCAACTGCGCCCAATCGTTGTCCATCTGGAAGCGCCGGGCCTCGATGCGGCGGGCGACGGTGCCCATCCCGGAATCCCCATGGCCGCAGGCGGCGGCGGAGGCGCAGCTGCCGCAGCTGGTGGTCTGCTCCGGCTCCAGCCAGGCGACCTTGCCCTCCACCCGCACTACCCGGGCGATGCCCTCGACGGTGCGTGCGGCTGGGGTCGGTTTGGTCGATGAGGTCATGGCGATAGCGCTCATGGCTTAGACGCAGTGGGCGCCGGCCATCTGGATTTCCTTGCCGGCCTTGAGGTCAAGGATGCGTTTTGCCACCACCACCAGGCCGGTGACGATGAAGCCGCCCGGGGGCAGGATCATCATCAGCACGCCCATGTCGGCAGGCAGGAGGCGCAGCTCCATGAACTTGAAGGACGGCCCCAGGAGGAGGGACGCGTCGGCGAAGAGGGTGCCGGAACCGATGATTTCCCGCACCGCGCCGATGGCCGTCAGGGCGATGGTGAAGCCGATGCCCATGAAGAGGCCATCCAGGAAGGACGGGAAGGCCGGCTGCTTGGCGGCGAAGGCTTCCAGGCGGGCGAGCGGCAGGCAGTTGGAGACGATGAGGGGGATGAACAGGCCCAGCACCTTGTAGAGCTCATGCATCCAGGCATTCATGCCCAGGTCCACCACCGTCACCATGGCGGCGACGATGAGGATGTACACCGGAATCCGCACTTCCGTGGTGATGCGGTTGCGGAACACCGCCACCAGGTAGCTGGAGGCGGCCATCACCACCGCGGTGGCGAGGCCCATGCCGAAGCCGTTGGTGGCGCTGGTGGTCATGGCCATGGTCGGGCACATGCCGAGCAGCATGGAAAGGACGCCGTTGTTGTCCCACAGGCCGTCCTTGATGATGGTCTTGTAGCTGGCCATGTCAGTTTTCCTCCGTCAAACGAGTCTTGTTCTGGGCGAAGAACTCCAGGCCGCCCCGGATGGCCGCCAGCACGCCCCGGGGGGTGATGGTGGCGCCGGCGAACTGGTCGAACTGGCCGCCGTCCTTCTTGACCTTCCAGCGCTCCAGGGGCGGATTGCCCAGGGAGAGGCCGGTGAAGCGCTCGATCCAGTCAGTCTTCTTGACCTCGATCTTGTCCCCCAGGCCCGGGGTTTCCTTGTGGGCCAGGACGCGGACGCCGAGGAGCTTGCCGTCGGCGTCGATGCCCATCATCAGCTTGATCTCGCCGGCGTAGCCGGTGCCGTAGATCTCGTAGGCGACCCCGGTCACCTGGCCGCCCTTCCTGGCCCGGTAGATGGTGAGTTCCTTGCCCTCGGCATTGGTCATGGAGAGGGTATCGGTCACCGGGTTGTTGTCGTGGATGCCGTCGGGCAGCACCTGGCTCAGGGACGCCTGCTTGTCCTCGATGGCGCGGGCGGCGATGTCATCCACGGTGATGTCGTCGGTAATGGCGAGCAGCAGGCCGAATCCGAGACAGAAGGCGCCCAGGATGACGCCGTGGATATAGGGCTTCGGCTTGGTCTCGACGGGCACTTCAAGGGAGGCTTGAGTAGCGTTCATGATCGGACAGGGAATTGGCTTGAGGACGGTTTAGCAGCTTCTGTGCCACTGCCCGGCAGACGATTTCCGAGCCTGTTGCCAGACCAAAAGCCACTCCCTAACGATTGTTTTTATTACATTTTTCAAGCGGCCACGAAAATTAACCGTTCCCAACCCCATGCCAAATAGGCATTGGCGCAAAGCCGACACAATGACATTGGCGAGGCGCAAACGTTACAAGCGCCAGCCGTCAATCCGGCGTCAGATCCTCCAATTCAGCACGGGCGTGCCCGGCCCCGGCATTGGCGCACCACGGCGGTGCAATAACCCGGGCTCGCAATGTAGCAAACACCACACTGGCTGCCGCTCGCCCACTACAAATCCCAATAAAAACAAGGCCGTCTGCATCTCCACCAGGGCGCGGCATGTTTCCTGCTAAATGTCATGCAAAACCGCCTCCGGAGCCCCTTCCATGCCCCAATCCGCCAACCTGCCGCAAACCGCATACCGCCAGGCCGTGGACCAGGCCGACCTCGCCATCTCCATCACCGACACCCGGGCCAACATCCTCTTCGCCAACGAGGCCTTCGCCCGGGTGACGGGCTACAGCCCGGAGGAGGTGATCGGCCGGAACGAGTCCATCCTTTCCAACCACACTACGCCACGAACCCTGTACAAGGAGATGTGGGGCAACCTGAATGCCGGCAAGCCCTGGACCGGCCGGCTCCTGAACCGGAGGAAGGACAGCAGCCTCTACCTCGCCGAAATCAACATCACCCCGGTGCACGACCCGGAGGGGCGCACCACCCACTTCCTGGGCATGCACCGGGACGTTACCGACCTCCATCGCCTGGAATGCCAGGTGAGGAACCAGAAGCGCCTCAACGACTCGGTGATCGACGCGGCGCCGGTGGTCTTTGCGCTGCTGGACATCAACGGCCGGGTGATGCTGGACAACCAGGAGTACAAGAAGCTGGTGGCCGACCTGGGCCTCGCCCAGGAACCGGCCCACGTCCTCATGGACACCGTCTGCCCCGGCTGGCGGGAGCAGGTGGTCATTAAGCCCGCCGCCTGCGAATTCGTCGGCCGGGAAGCCCGGGTGGACCGGCCCCGGGGCCAGCCCCGCTGGTTCTCCTGCTCGGCGTCGGTCATCCGCATGGACGACGAGAGCGCCGACGGCTTCTTCTGCAGCGACAACACCATCGGGCTCCTGCTGGCTGTCTCGGACATCACTGTCCTGCGCCTGGAGCAGGAGCGGGCCCGCACCTCGGCGCTCCACGCCCTGCTGGCCGAAGAGGAGCGGGTCGCCTCCATCCGGGAGAGCCTGTCCGCCGCCATCTTCCGGCTGGAAGAGCCGATGAACGTGATGAACTCCGTGGTCAAGGTCCTGGAGCGCCGGGACCCGGCCAGCACCGCCGTCCTGGAAGAGGCCCTGGCCGCCAGCCGGGACCATATCGAGTCCCTGCGCCAGGTGATCCCCCCGCGGGGCCCGGAGTTGCTCACCGGGGTGAACCTGAACGAAGTCCTGCGGGACGCCCTGGACGTCACCACCCGCCGGCTGCTTTCCGCCGGCATCGTGGTGGATTGGCAGCCGGCGGCCACCCTGCCCCGCATCACCGGGCGGCCCATCCAGTTGCGGGTGCTGTTCAAGGCGCTCATTGAGAACGCCGTCGAAGCCATGGACGTGAAGGGCTGGAAGCGCCGGGAGCTGAAGATCAGCTCCGTGGTGGACCAGGGCTGCATCTTCGTGCGGGTCGCCGACAGCGGCCCGGGCATACCGCCGGAGTGGCGATTGCAGGTCTTCGAGCCCTTCTTCACCACCAAGAACGGCAGCGGCAAGCACCTGGGCACGGGCCTGTCCCGGGCCTACCAGGTGGTGGCCGACCACGGCGGCATCATCGACCTGGAGGACACGCCCCGGGGCGGCTGCACGGTGATGCTGGAATTCCGCACGGATGGCGACCCGATCTAAAGAAGAAGACCGACAATGGCAATGCAGAACAACCATTCCCACTTCGCAGCCGCCGGCGGGCCGGACGAACCCTATTGCCGGACCCACGAATTGCACATGATGCACTTCGCCGCCCTCTACGCGGTGAGCCGCATCCTCTCCCGCTCCCTGGACTACCGGGAGACCCTGCGGGAGGTCCTGCGGGTCCTGGCCGACGAGGCCAGCCTCATCCACGGCATGGTGGCCGTGGTGGAGCAGGAGACCGGCAGCCTGGTGATCCACGCCACCCACGGCGACCATTGCATCGACACCGACGAAATCCGCTACCAGCCCGGCGAGGGGGTCATCGGCCTGCTCCTGGAAAAGCCCCGCACCTTCATCCTGCAACGGGTGGAGGACGAGCCCCGCTTCCTGAACCGGGTAGGCATCTACGAGCCCCACCTGCCCTTCATCGCCGTGCCCATCAAGGCGGGGGGCAGCGTGCGGGGCGTCCTGGCGGTGCAGCCGGAGAACGAGAACGACGAACTCCTGGAGGACCGCAGCCAGTTCGTGGAAATGGTGGCCAACCTCATCGGCCAGAGCGTGCGCCTCTCCCAGGAGATCAAGCAGGAGAAGGATTCCCTGGTGGAGGAGCGGGACAGCCTGCGCCGCACCGTCCGCCACCAGTTCGGCTTCGACAACGTGGTGGGCCGCTCCGCCGTCATGCGCCGGGTGTTCGAGCAGGCCAGGCTGGTGGCCAAGTGGAACACCAGCGTGCTCATCCGGGGCGAGACCGGCACCGGCAAGGAGCTGATCGCCAACGCCATCCACTACAACTCCCCCCGGGCCCGCAACACCCTGGTCAAGCTCAACTGCGCGGCGCTGCCAGAGAACCTGCTGGAGACCGAACTGTTCGGCCACGAGCGGGGCGCCTTCACCGGCGCGGTGGAATCGAGGAAGGGCCGCTTCGAGCAGGCCCACGGCGGCACCCTCTTCCTGGATGAAATCGGGGAGATTTCCCCGGCCTTCCAGGCCAAGCTCCTGCGGGTGCTCCAGGAAGGGGAATTCGAGCGGGTGGGGGGCAGCCGCACCATCAAGGTGGATGTGCGCATCATCGCCGCCACCCACCGGGACCTGGAGGCCGCCGTGGATGAGGGGGATTTCCGGGAGGATTTGTTCTACCGCCTCAATGTCATGCCCATCTTCCTGCCGCCCCTGCGGGAACGCATCGAGGACATCCCGGACATCGCCCGGCTGCTCCTCACCAAGATCGGCAATTCCCAGAAGAGGAAGCTGGTCATCACCGACGCTGCGCTCCGGCGCCTGGCCAACCATGTCTGGCCGGGCAACGTGCGGGAGCTGGAGAACTGCCTGGAGCGGGCCGCCGTGCTCTCCGAGGAAGGCGCCATCGACGTGGATCTGATCCGCTTCCCCAGCCAGCGGGAGCGCCCGGCTCCCCGCCCGGTGCCCTTCGCCGCGGCCCCGAACCTGGAGGCGGCGCCTGTCAATCTGGATGATCCGGAGCTGGGGGAAAGGGAGCGGGTCATCGCCGCCCTGGAGCAGGCCGGCTGGGTCCAGGCCAAGGCCGCCCGGCTCCTCAACATGACGCCCCGCCAGATCGCCTACCGGATCCAGACGCTCAACATCGAGGTGAAGCAGTTCTGAAAGTCCCCAGGAGTGGACATCCTGGGGCGTTGCCGGCCGGAAATCAGCCGCCGAATCCCTTGGCAATGTTCATGACCCGCCGCAGGTCGTCGTACTCGGCGTCGGTGGAGGCGGAAAAGCCGTTGCGGTCGATGAGTTCCTGGAGCCGGGGATCGGTCATTTCCAGGAGGGCCTTGCGCAGGCCCTTGACCAGGGCGGGGTCCAGCTTGCTCCGGGCTACCCAGGCATGGGTGGGGCTGGGGTAGCGGACCAGCTCCCGGAGGTGCTTGGCCTCGGCATATTTCTCGAAGGTATTCTGATTGGTGGCCCCAGCGTCGAAACGGCCGCTGGCCACGGCGAACACCACCTTGTCGTGCCGGCCGAGGTATTCGAAGGCGGCCAGATCTTTCCAGGTGATCCCCGCCTTCACCATCTCCGCCTGGGGCAGATAGCGTCCCGAGGTGGAGGAAGGATCGCCGAAGGCGAAGCGCTTGCCCCGCAGGTCGGCCACCGACCTGATGGGCGAATCCTTGGCGACCACGATGACCGCCGGAAACCTCTTCTCCCCGTCGTGGGCCTCCGAGGCCAGCAGGACGAGCCCCGGGGTCTTGTGCTTGGCCACCACGTAGCTCACCGGGCCGAGGCGGGAGAAATCGATGTCGCCCACGGCAATGGCGTTGATGCCCTCTTCGTAGGTGGCGTAGATGCGCAGATCCACCCGCACCGCCAGTCCCTGGGCATTCAGGCTCTTCTCCAGGTATTTCTGGAGGGGTTCCAGCTTGCGCAGTTCCTCGGACGGACGCTCCGAGGCGTAGCTGCCGAAACGGAGCACCTGGGGTTGGGCGGCGGCCGGCGCGGCCATGAGGCCTGCGACCAGGGCAACCAGCCCCAACAGGCCGGCGAAGGGACGCAGCCCGCTCATGCCGGCATTCCTTCCGGCGCCCGGACGATGTCGATGGAGGACACCGGGTTGGCGAAGGTGAAGATGGGGGGCAGCTCCTGGAATATCCCCGTCTTGCGGAGCGCCAGGTAGAGCTGGCCGGCGTCCCGCAAGGCCCGGTAATCCCACTCGTCCTCCAGGGGCTTGGCGACCTTGAAGGACAGCTCCGCCTCGAGGAGCGCCCTGGTCGCGGCATCCCGGCGGATGACCAGCATCCAGCTGTCGATGTCGTTGCGGCCCCAGACGGCCCGCATGTCGTCGAAAATGGACTCGTCCCAGTGGGAAACCTCCCGGAGGGGGACCACCTCGGGGAAGAAC
>JBLNBI010000042.1:0-5020 GCA_050259815.1 Actinomycetota bacterium
GCCCCCGCATCTCGTTGCGGATGGAGTTAAGAAAATCCTCCGTAGCAGCCATGTCGAAAACAGAAGGCACCAGGGGAACGATAACCTTGTCCACGGTGCGCAGGTAGTCGGAAAGCTTGTAGCCCTGGAACCCTGCCGGCGCATCCATCACAACCCAATCCGACTCTTGCGGCAGACTCGCCGTCAGGTGATTGCCAGCAAAGTAGCCGGTCACCGGCGCCATGGCAGGATCGCGGAAGGCCATCCAGCGCAGCGCCGACTGCTGCCGGTCGAGATCGCAGAGAGTCACCTGTTTGCCCTGGCTGGCAAAGTGACCACAGAGATTGGTCGCCAACGTCGTCTTGCCTGCCCCGCCCTTGGGATTTGCCACCAGTACAGCGCGCATCTACCTCAGCCTCCGTTAGTCAATACCGAATTGCATTATATTTCCCCACCGTGGGATGGGGATACCTGCTTAGAATACGTAGTCGAGCTTATAGGAGGAGTGGAAGTCATGGCAACCCGAGTGGCCGCCGAGCGGCAGGGGATTCAGTCGATCGAGGTGGGATTCCGCCTGCTGCGGGCATTGGTGGCGACCAACCGCCCGATGATGCTGAGGGACATCGCCGCCAGCGCCAGCATGCCTGCCGCCAAGGCTCACCGTTATCTGGTCAGCTTCATGCGCATGGGGCTGGTGGAGCAAGATGCCGCCAGCGGGCGCTACGACCTGGGTGCCTACGCCCTCGACCTCGGCCTCTCCAGCCTCGGCCGCCTCGACCCGGTCCGCCTTGCGGGCCCTATCCTGGAAGGTCTGTGCGAATCGCTCCATGAGACGGTGGCACTGGCCGTCTGGGGCAACTATGGCGCGACCATCGTACGCATCGTCGATGCCGGTGGCCCCGTGACCATCACCCTGCGGGCCGGCACCGTACTGCCCTTGACCAAGTCGGCGACAGGCCGGGCCTTCGCGGCATTCTTCCGGAGTCCCTACCTCAAGAAAATGCTCGACAAGGAATTGCAGGACACGGCTGAGGCCAACAAGGTTGCCGTCACCACGGTCCGCCGGCAACTGGAAAAGGTACTGACGGAAATCCGGGAGCGGGGCATTTCCCGCGCCACCGGCAGCCTTACCCCGGGTATCAACGGTTTCAGCGCTCCCGTGTTCGATCACACGGGCAGCATGGTGGCCGCCATCACCTCTCTGGGGCCGGTGGGGGAATTCAATGTGGAATGGGACAGTCCGGCTGCGAAGGCGATGCAGGAGGCTGCCAACGCCCTGTCCATGCGCCTTGGTTACGGCGCCATGATCGAATCCGACGAGCCTGGTGCCCCCGCCCGGAATCGAACCAGGTCCTGATGCTTACAAGGCAACTGCACGACCTTCATGCTACGGGGGCACGCGGCGGCAGGATTATAGCCTGACCGGGCGGCAATCAAGACATGGCAACGTTATCTAATCCCTCAGAAATTGCCCGGGAGGCCCTGCGGCTCCTGGCTGCCCGCCGGATTCCTCCGACGCCGGACAACTACCGCATCCTATATAGCGAAATTTCCGGCAACAAGGCGGACTCGGAGCCTTTCCCGGAAAAACAATTGCGCTCCTTGGCAGCGGCCTTGCCCCGGATTTCCCCGGACCAGCTGCGTCTTGCCCGCAACCTGGACGAAGCCGTCAAGCATTCCAACTGGGAGCAATATCGCACCCATCTGACGGAGTTCGTCACCGCCCTCAGCGAAAGCCAGAAGCTCGCCTGGGCGGACCTCATCAGCGACCTGTTGCGCCAATGGGAGGCCAAGCAGGCCGGCATCACCCCCGCCCGGAAGCGCGAATCCCTGGAGCACGTCCTCACCGGCGCCGGTGCCAATCCCGAAACCCTTTTTAACCGGCTGCAGAGCCTCCTGCGCTCTTGGGCTCAGGGCAAGGAAGCGGACATGGCCTTCGAGGGCGAGATTCCCGAGGAGGCCGCGCCTGAAGAGCCCGCGCCGAAGACTCCTGCCCAGGCTCCGAGCCGCCCCAGCGACCTCCTTCCGGAGCTCAAGGAGCTTTTCGCCTTCACCCTGGAAGCCGCCATCGCCACGCAGCTGGTGGAATCGCCTCAGCTTTCGAGCGATGCAAAAGCCTTGGCCGACGACATCCGCAAGGCAATCCGCGTCGACGAACTCCAGGGCATCCTTGCCCGCCTCAAGCGTTTCGCCTTCAAGCTGGAACTCCTGGCCGAGGACCGGGCTGAACTGCGCGAGAGCCTCCTCAACCTCCTCCGCCTCCTGGTGGAGAACGTCACCGAGCTGGTCATGGAGGACCGCTGGCTTCACGGCCAGATCGAGGTAGTGCGGGAAATCATCGACAAGCCCCTGTCCCAGCGGACCATCGACGATGCCGAGCGGCGCCTGAAGGAAGTCATTTACAAGCAGAGCCAGCTGAAGCAGAGCCTCCAGGAAGCCAAGGAAGCCATCAAGAGCATGCTGGCCGGCTTCGTGGACCATCTGGCCGAGTTCGCCGACGCCACCTCGGGCTATCACGACAAGATCGAGGCCTGCGCCACCCGCATCAGCGCCGCCAACGACATCTCCGAACTGGAAGAAGTCATCGGCGAGGTCATGCACGAAACCCGCGCCATCCAGCTCACCGCCCTGCGCTCCCGGGATGAGCTGCGAGCGACCCAGGAACGGGTGAAGGATTCAGAAGCCCGGATCAAGCAGCTCGAAGGCGAACTGGAGCAGACCAGCCACCTGGTGCGCCACGACCAGCTCACCGGCGCCCTCAACCGGCGGGGCCTGGAAGACATGCTGGTCAAGGAGATGGCCTGTTCCAAGCGGCATGAGACGCCGCTCTGCCTGGCCCTTATCGACCTCGACAATTTCAAGAAGCTCAACGACTCCCTGGGCCACGACACCGGGGACAAGGCTCTCATCCATCTGGCTCAGGTCTGCAAAGAGGCCCTGCGCCCCCAGGATTCCGTGGCTCGCTACGGCGGTGAGGAGTTTGTTATCCTGTTGCCGGAAACGGGTCTGGAAGACGCTGTTCATGTTCTCAACCGCCTGCAGCGCGAACTTACCCGGCGCATCTTCTTGCACGACAACCAGAAAGTCCTGATCACCTTCAGCGCCGGCGTCACCCGGTTCGCACCGGACGATAGTCAGGCTGTTGTCCTGAAGCGGGCCGACGAGGCGATGTATGAAGCCAAGAAGAGCGGGAAGAACCGGGTTATCTCAGCGTAGCCAATCCATTGGCGGCACGGACGTCAGGGCAGGTCAAAGACCTCTCAGCAGACTGAGAACCAGTTGGCCGGACGTATTGGTTTGGGCGAGGACGCTGGTGGCGGCCTGCTGCAAAATCTGGTTGCGGACCAGGGCGGTTGTTTCTACTGCGTAGTCTGCGTCTTTGATGCGGGAACGGCTGGCGGACAAGCTCTCGGCACTGCTGCTCGCATTGGAGATTGCAAACTCCATGCGCGACAGCTGAGCGCCGACATTGGCCCGCTGCTTGTTGATGTAATCGAGAGCGTCGTCAAGATGGACGATGGCCACGGTCGCTCCGCCCGCCGTACCGAGATCGACATCGTCGATACCCAGGGCGGAGGAATTGATCGCCCCCAGATTCGTATCCATGGACTGGCCCGCATTGGCACCGACCTGAAAAGACACCTTTCTCTGACCGGTTCCGCCGCCAATGTCTTCAAAAGTCACGTCGAACCCATCCAGGACTTTCTTCTTGTCGTAGCCCCGGCCGCCCCCCCAGTCGATGACCGACTCAGCGGTTCTTATCGCTCCGTTATCCGCATCGAAGCCACCGATCGCGCCGGTATCTGTATTGGTCAAGTTCATCCGGGTGTTAATGAAGTTGACGCCTACCGCGCTGTTGGCACCGGTGAATGAGGCGATGAAAGCCCCTGCGCTGGCGATAGCTCCACCGGTGAGGGCATTGATCGCCTGGTCCAGGGTGGCACTCTGGTTGGCCGCCAGGTAGGCGGTCACCGCCTTGATCCCCTCCCCATGACCATAGTTCTTCATGGTTTCGTGCAGATAACGGGCCGCCACATAGGCTGACGAATAATCGATGCTGGCACTCCCCCAAGCCCCAGCCACGCGATTGACCACGTTGGTAATGCCATTCGCCGTGATATCACTGGCCAGACGCTCGTCCGCTCCGTGGATGAGTTCCGCCGCACCTTCCTTGAACCAGGTCGCCATGCCGGCGGTTCGCGCTGTCCCGAAGGCACTGTTCATCACCGCATGCACCATCTCGTGAAAGACGATGCGATCGTTGTAGAGGGGGGCATTGCCGCCATTCGGCAGATTGGGCGGTGTAAAGTCGGCCATATCCACCTGCATCTGCTGATCGTAGCCCGTGGGCCCCGGCGTCGCCACGTAGGCGGCGACCTGTCCGCTGCCATCGGTAAAGGTCGACAGGCCGACATACATCTTGTCACCCTTGCCGGCGATTCCGTAATACTGGGAAATCATGCTCTCTGCATTACTGAGCCAGCCCAACCTCATGCCGTCGAGGACCGCCCGCTTATTGGCATCGCCGCCAATACTGGATGTGCTCTGGGAAAAGAGCTTGTCTCCGTTGAACTCGCTTTCCTGGCCGATTCGGGTAATCTCGGAAACCAGCTGGTTCGCCTCCATTTTCAGCGCCTGGCGATCGGAACTCGAATTGGAGCCATTGGCGGCCTGGACCGCCAGTTCCCGGAGGCGCTGAATGGTGTTGCCGACCGAAGAAAGGACGCCGTCCGCGGTCTGCAACATGGAAATACCGTCACTGGCATTTCGTTTTGCCTGATTCAGCCCTTTGACCTGTCCGGTCATGCGCTCGGAAATAGCCAAGCCGGCAGCATCATCCTTGGCAGAATTTATCCGCTGCCCCGAAGACAATCGCTGCAGCGACCGGGACAACGCCTCCCCGGTCCCGCCAAGCTGGCGAGATGCGAAAAGGGCGCTCAGGTTGCTGTTGATCTGCATCGGGACCGTGAATTAACCAAGGAAAGCACTACGCTCAATGGGAGGCCCCTCGTCCTCCCCCTTGGCTACTACGGCTGTTTTG
>JBLNBI010000043.1:0-14172 GCA_050259815.1 Actinomycetota bacterium
CCACCTCGGGCACCGTGGTGGCCATCGAGCCCTACGTCGCCCCCCACGCCTCGGGCCTGCCCCAGGAAACCATCGTCATCGAGACGGACGGCCAGGATGAGTGGGGCGAGTTGCCCGCCCCCATCGCCGATCCCTTCGCCGCCGAGCCCCAGGAAATCATCGACCGCGTGGCCATTTCCGGCATCGTCGGCCTGGGCGGCGCCATCTTCCCCGCGGCCATCAAGCTCAACATGGGCCAGCAGTACAAGCTGGACACCCTGCTCATCAACGGCGCCGAGTGCGAGCCCTACCTCACCTGCGACGACCGCCTGATGCGGGAATACGCCGCGGAGGTGATCGACGGCGCCCGCATCATGGCCCGTGCCCTGGGGGTGAAGCGCATCATCGTCGCCGTCGAGGAGAACAAGCCCCAGGCCATCGCCGCCCTCAAGGAGGCCGCCGGCGCCCATCCCGAGATCGCCGTCGCCGGCGTGCCTATCCGCTATCCGGTGGGCTACGCCCAGCATCTCACCAAGATCGTCACCGGCCGGGAAACCCCGGCGGAGCACCGCAACGCCGAGGTCGGCGTGGTCACCCACAACGTGGCCACCGCCCGGGCGGTGCACCACGCCGTGCGCTTCGGCCGGCCGCTGATTTCCCGCGTCGTTACGGTCACCGGCGGCGCCGTCCGCCAGCCCTCCAACCTGGAAGTGCCGATCGGCACGCCGGTGTCGGATCTGGTGGAATTCTGCGGCGGCTTTTCCGAGACGCCCAAGCACCTGGTCATGGGCGGCCCGATGATGGGCCAACCCCTGCCCGCGCTGGAGGCGCCCATCGTCAAGGGCAGCGCCGGCATCCTGGCCCTGTCCGCCGCCGAGGTGACGGAATCCAAGGAGCGGCCCTGCATCCGCTGCGGCAGCTGCATGGACGTCTGCCCCGTCGGCCTCTCCCCCATGGACATGGCCGCCTTCATCAAGAAGGACAAGCTGGAAGCGGCCGCCAAGATTTTCGTGGGCGACTGCATCGGCTGCGGCAGCTGCGCCTGGGCCTGCCCGTCCCACATCCCCCTGGTGCAGTACTTCAACTACGCCAACGGCATGCTCTACGACGAAGACCGCCTGCGCCGCAAGAACGAACGCACCAAGACCCTTTCCGAAGCCCACGCCGAGCGCATGGAGCGCCTGGAGCGGGAACGCAAGGAAGCCCGGGCCGGCAAGACCGCCGCCGCCCCCCAGACCACGGAGGTCCAGGCATGAGCGCCGCCTTGAAAAGCGCCCCTTTCTCCCATGCGCTGAGCAACGTCAGCCGCACCATGGTGCTGGTGATGGCGGCCCTGGTGCCCGCCACCCTGTTCAATTTCTGGCTCTTCGGCTGGCCCGCCATTTTCCTTTTCCTGGTGACCATCGGCGCCTGCCTGGCCATCGAGGCCGTCTGCCTGCAACTGGCCGGCAAGGACGTGGCCTTCACCCTGGGTGACGGCTCCGCCATCCTCACCGGCTGGCTGCTCGCCATGAGCCTGCCCCCCTGGGCCCCCTGGTGGACCGGGCTGGTCGGCGCCATCGTCGCCATCGCCATCACCAAGCAGGCCTACGGCGGCATCGGCCAGAACCTGTTCAACCCGGCCATGGTGGCCCGGGTGGCGCTCCTCATCTCCTTCCCGGTGGTGATGACCACCTGGGTGGCGCCCCATCCCCTCACCGCCCCGGATGCCCCGGGCTTCGCCGCCGGCCTGGCGGTGACCTTCGGCGGTGTCGTCCCCGACGCCATGACTTCGGCCACCGCCCTCGGCCATGTGAAGACCGAGCTGACCCGGGGCATTTCCGTCCTCCAGTCCAGCGCCGGCCTGCCCGGCCTGTCGGACATGGCCCTCGGCCTGCGGGCCGGCAGCCTGGGCGAGACTTCCTCCCTGCTGATCCTGGCGGGCGGCCTCTTCCTGCTGTTCCGGCGGATCATTTCCTGGCACATCCCGGCGGCGGTGATCGCCGGGGTCGTGCTGCCGGCCGCCCTGGCCCACGCCATCGACCCGGCCCGCTACGCCGGCCCGCTCTTCCATCTCTTCTCGGGCGCCACCTTCCTGGGGGCCTTCTTCATCGCCACCGACTACGTCACCTCGCCGTCGTCCAAGCCGGGCAAGCTGATCTTCGGCGCCGGCTGCGGCCTGCTGACCTGGATCATCCGGACCTACGCCGGCTACCCTGAGGGCATGGCCTTCGCCGTGCTGCTGATGAATGCCCTGGCCCCCATCATCGAACAGTACACCCGGCCCCGGGTGTTCGGCCGGGCCCGGGACGGCAAGCCCCTGGCCTTCAAGGGAGAAATCCTATGAACCTGGGATCCATGCGTCATTCCATCGTCCTCGGCGCCTTCTGCCTGGGTTTCGGTGTCGTCCTGGCCATGACCAACCGGCTCGCCGCCGAGGACATCGCCGCCCGCGCCGTGGAGGACCGGCTCAATTCCCTGAGCCAGGTGCTGCCGGCCGAGCGCTACGACAACAATCCCCTGGAAGACGTCCTCACCCTCCAGGACGGCGAGGGCAAGGACGTGAAGGTCTACCGGGCCTCGAAGGAAGGCCGCGTCACCGGCGTTGCCTATGAGATCAAGGGCAGCGGCTACGCCGGGGAAATCCGCCTGATGATGGGCGTGGACGCCGACGGCCGCATCCTCGGCGTGCGGGCCCTGGCCCACAAGGAAACCCCGGGCCTGGGAGACAAGATCGAGGTCAAGAAGGGCGACTGGATCCTGCGCTTCACCGGCCTGTCCCTGGGCGAGCCGCCGGAAGCCCAGTGGAAGGTGAAGAAGGACGGCGGCCAGTTCGACCAGTTCGCCGGCGCCACCATCACCCCCCGGGGCGTGGTGGCGGCCATCCATCGGGGCCTGGAGTTCTTCCAGGCCAACAAGACCCAACTCACCGAGGTGAAATCATGAGCACCGGATACGGGCGTATCGTCCGCGACGGCCTTTGGGACAACAATGGCGTCCTCGCCATGCTGCTCGGCCTCTGCCCGAGCATGGCCATGACCACCAGCGCCACCAACGGCCTCGGCATGGGGCTGGCCACCGCCGTGGTGATGGCCGCCTCCAACCTGTTGGTGGCCATGTTCCGCAACCAGATCACCCAGGAAGTCCGCATCCCGGTCTATATCCTCATCGTCGCCGCCATGGTGACCGTGGTGGACCTGGTGATGAACGCCTGGATGCACGAGCTCTACAAGGTGCTGGGCCTGTTCATCCCACTGATCGTCTCCAACTGCCTGCCGCTGGCCCGCCTGGAAGCCTTCGCCTCCAAGGAGCCGGTGCTGCCCTCCCTGGTGGACGGCATCGCCATGGGCATCGGCTTCACCATTGCCCTGACCGGCATCGGCGCCGTGCGGGAGATCGTCGGCTCCGGCACCCTCTTCGCCGACGCTTCCCTGCTTCTGGGCCCGGCCTTCAAGTTCATGGAAATGCGCCTCCTGCCGGAGAGCATGAACACCCTGGTCATGATCCTGCCCCCGGGCGGCTTCCTGGTGGCGGGGCTGCTGGTGGTGGTCAAGCGCATGCTCGATCTGCGGGCCGGCAAGGCCATCCAGATGGGCGGCGCCCACAGCGTGGCTTAAGGAGGGACCATGAAGATTTCCATCGCCTACGCCGTCCCGGGCCGCCAGGTGCTCCAGTCCCACAACGTCCCTGAAGGCGCCACCATCCGCGAAGCCATCGAGGCCTCCGGCATCCTGGAGCAGTTGCCCCAGGTGGACCTGAACAAGAACAAGGTGGGCGTCTGGGGCAAGGCCAAGCCCCTGGACACGGTGCTCTCCGCCGGGGATCGGGTCGAGATCTATTTCCCCATCACCATCGACCCCAAGTCGGTTCCCAAGAAGAAGCCGGCGGAGAAAGCCGCTGCCGCGGAGCAGCCGGCGAAGGCCGAGTAAGCGATCCGCCGCCTTTCCCCTGCCGGGGGAGGCGGTGCTCTACGCGGCGTGTTCCTTGCGCCACTCCTGCAGCAGCTTGAGGGCGTCGGTGTAGCTGTAGTTATCGATCAGGCGGCCCAATTCCGGCGCTGTTTCACCCAGCACCTCGCCAAGGCGGGTGGCATTCCGCCTGTAGATGTCCCCCGACTCGATATCGTCATGGGCAAGGGCCGCTTCGAGGTCGCCCAGGGCGTCTTCCGCTTCCTGGGGATATCCGCCGGGTTCCGGTTCGTCCGTTTGTCCGGCCAGGGCCTGGAGCAAGGCGGCCGAGGCGGAACGAACCTGGCCTTCCAGCCGATCCAGGAGGATGGAGAAGCCGGCCTCGTTCTTCCCTTCCCGTAGCGCCGCCTCGATGGTTGTCGCCGTTTCGCTGATGACCACCAAGCCAAGGCTTGCGGCGGCGCCTTTCAGGGAGTGGGCGATTCGGCGGGCGCCGACCGATTCTCCGACGGCCAGCTGTATGCGCAGGTTTGCCACGTCGTCGGCATGGTTTTCGGCAAAGAGGCGCAGCAGGCGCCGATAGGTATCCGTCTGATGGTTCAGGGATTGCAGCCCGATATGGGTATTCAGCCCCGGGACACCGGCCAGGCAGGCGATGCCGTCGCCTCCCCCGGCACTCGGGGCGGCGGCCGGCACGATCGGGAACGGCCGCGGCTCGGCGCGGGGCAACCAGTGCAGCAGCTTTCCGAACAGCACCTCCGCATTGACCGGCTTGCTGATGTGGTCGCTCATGCCGGCCAGCAAACACTGTTCGCGGTCCTCGCCGAAGGCATTGGCCGTCAGGGCCAGGATGGGGATGGACGCGTAGCCGGGCAGGGTCCGGATGGCGCGGGTGGCTTCAAGGCCGTCCATCACCGGCATCTGCATGTCCATCAGGATGAGGTCGTAGGTGTTGCGCCCGGCCCGCTCGACGGCTTCCTGGCCATTTTCGGCCAGGTCGACCTGCAACTCGACTTCCCGCAGGAGCGCCAGCGCCACCTCCTGATTGACGGGATTGTCCTCGACCAGCAGGATTCGCGCCCCCTGGCACTCGGCCCGAACCCGGGCCTCGGCGTCGGACTCGGCTATCCCGGCCGGCGGCAGGGCGGAAGATCCGTGCAGGACGCCGACCAGGACATCCACCAGTGACGAGTAGGTGACGGGCTTGGGCAGCAGGGCGCCATAGCCGGCTTCGGCCACGGCTTCGGGCTGCAGTTCGCCTTCGAAAGCCGTCACCAGCAGGATCTGCGGCGGCTTGGAGAGGGACAGCCCGTGCAGGCGACGAGCGGTTTCGATGCCGTCCATTTCCGGCATGCACCAGTCGATGAATACGAGCTCGAAGGGCGCTCCGGTGGTGTCGGCATTGCGGATCAAGGTCAGCGCCTCGCTGCCCGACTGGGCGACGATGGCATCGATCCCCAATTGCCCGAGCATTTCCCGCAATACCAGGCGAGCTTCGGCATTGTCGTCGACCACCAGGGTGCGCCGGCGGGCCAGCGCCGGCATCGTTACCGCCTCGGGAGCCGCCGACAGGGCGGGTCCCAGGCAGGCCGTAAACCAGAAAGTGCTGCCCTGGCCGGGAATGCTCGACATCCCCGTATCGCCGCCCATCATCCGCGCCAGCCGCCGGCTGATCACCAGGCCCAGGCCGGTGCCGCCGAAACGGCGGGTGGTTGAGGAGTCCGCCTGCTCGAAGGGCTGGAACAGCCGTTGCTGAGCGGCAGCACCGATGCCGATTCCGGTATCTTCCACCTCGAAGCGCACCAGGATTCCGCCGCCGCATTCCCCCGCGTACGCGGCGCGCAGCGCAACCGATCCGGATTCCGTGAATTTGACCGCGTTGCTCAGGTAATTGAGCAGGATTTGCTTCAGGCGCAGGGAATCGCCGTTCAAGCGGCGCGGCAGGTTGGGCGCAATGTTGCAGACCAGCTCCAGGCCCTTGGCCCTGGCCCGATCGGCAACCAGGGCCGAGATGCCGGCCAATAGGTTTTCCAGGGCAAAATCCTCGGGATTGAGCTGCAGCTTGCCGGCCTCGATCTTCGACATGTCCAGGATGTTGTTGATCACCGACAGCAGGTGGTCGGCCGCCTCGTTGGCCTTGCCGATCATGTCGAGCAGCTGGGGATCCCGGGTCCGGCGCCCCATGATGTGATTGAGGCCGATGATGGCGTTCATCGGGGTACGGATCTCGTGGCTCATATTGGCCAGGAAGGTGCTCTTCGAGCGGTTGGCGGCCTCGGCCTGCTCCTTGGCCGCCTCCAGTTCGGCCGTGCGGTCGCGCACCTGCTCTTCCAGGTGCCCCTGGTAGGCGAGCAGGGCTTCCTGGGCTTCCCGGCGCTCGATAATGGCCTGGCGGAAGGCAAGGACGGCCCCCGCCAGGTTGCGCAGTTCCCCCCGGCCCCCCGCCTCCAGCGTCTCTATCTCCGGCAGGGCAGGCACTTCGGCCGAACCATGGGTCAGCTGTTTCAAGGCATCGGCGAGAGACGCCAGGCGAGTCCCCAGGGTCCGGGCCGACAGGAAGCTCAAGCCCACCATGGCCACCAGGCCGATCAGGCCGACCAGCAGCACCTTGCGTTGAAAATCGTCGAACACCTGAATCCGCGCCTGATTTTCCTTCTGGCTCAGTTCGGCCAGGCGGGCAGTGATGGAATTGGCGTGGCGCGAGAAATTGATATAGGCCCGCTGGGCCATCTCGATATGGCGGGCAGCCCCCGGCGGGTCGATGGTGGCAAGGTCGGTGGCGGTGACGGCGTAGTTCCGATAGCTGTCGAAGCTGTCGTCCATGCCCTTCAGATCTTCGGCCGACGCCCCCCGCTCCCTGGCCGCGGCGGCGAGCGCATCGACCCGCTGCGCCAAGGGAGCGAAGTCGTTGACCAGCCGGGAATGGGCCCGATAGGCCTTCGCCTCGTCCAGCTCCCCCCGGGCCGCCCTGGCCAGGGTTTCGCCGACCGTGGCCTGAATCAATGCAAGGTCGGTGCTGAGATGGGCGGCTTCGCTGACGACGGCCAGTTCGGCGGACTGCTTTTCGCTGCCTTCCTGGTGCTGCCGCCGCAAACTGTCCAGGGACCAGATGCTGAACGACACCGCCACGGTGGCGACCAGCACCGCCGGGAGCAGGAAGAGCAGGAAGAGGCCGCCCCCTCGCCTGGAATCCATGGCAGGCTTGGCTCCTATTGCAGTAGTTCAGGCCAGCTCTGGGGCTGGATGCTGGCGATGTATTCGAAGTTGCCGCCGGCCAGGGGTTTGAGGATCACCAGGGTTCCTTCCGGCTTCGGGAAATAGCCCATCACATCCATCAGGTTCGGGGCATGGGCGAGGATGATCCGGTTGCTACCGGCCGGCACCGGCTGGGTGATGAGGGCACGGGTGCGCGCCACCACGGGGGCCTTTTCCTGGTCGGTCATGTTGCCCGAGTACATCAGCTGGTTGTCCACCACGAACTTGTTGTCGCCGAAAGCGGCCTGGGCGGATTCCCGGGCCCGGCAGAGGGGACTGACCCGGACTTCGGCAATGGGGATGGCCGCCTTGCGGATGTAGTCGCCGACCCGCACCATCAGCTTGCGGCCTTCCTCGGTCAGGGGGCGCTGGGTGGAGCAGTCGTGGAGATCGACCTGGGGGGCGCGGTCCGGACGGGAGGCGTCCGTCGTCCCGTGGCGCAGGTAGAGGACATAGCCGCCGCCGCGAATTTCCTGCAGGTTCGCCTTGGTGGCGGGTTTGACGACAAATTCCGGCGGCTCGGCGGCGATGCCGGAAGCGGAAAGGACGAGCAAGCCAAGGAAGATGAAGAGTTTTTTCATTAGAGCCCCGCTGTCTAAGTATGGGCGGCTTCGCCCGCTGCCGCATTGTCGGATTTGGGTATTTCCCCGGCGCCGAAGCGCCTGGCGACGGCTTCCATCTGATCGGCAACCACATCGAAGGCATCCACAATGGCCGGATCGAAATGGCTGCCGCGACCTTGATGGATGCGCTCCCGGGCCACGGCAAAACTCAGGGGATCCCGGTAGGCCCGCCAGGACACCATGGCGTCGAAGGCGTCCGCGATGGCCATGAGGCGGGCGGCCAGGGGAATGTCGGTACCGGCAAGCCCGTCCGGGTAGCCGCTGCCATCCCATTTCTCGTGGTGATGGCGGGCAATCTCCTTGGCGATGCGCAGGTATTCCGCCGGCCGGTCGGCATCCCGCTCGGCGGCTTCGATCGCCTCCCAGCCCATCAGGCAATGACCTTTCATGACCTCGTATTCCTCGGGAGTGAGGGCCCCGGGCTTGCGCAGGATGTTGTCGGGAATGCCGACCTTGCCGATGTCGTGGAGGGGCGCCGACTTGGCCAGCAGATCGATGACGTAGGGGGAAAGCAGGCCGGAATATTCGGGGCGGTGGGCCAGTTCGCTGGCCAGGATGCGCATGTATTCCTGAGTGCGGCGCAGGTGCTTGCCGGTTTCGGCATCCCGGGTATCGGCCAGATGGGCCAGGGTGTGGATGCTCAGGCTCTGGATGTCGGCCAGTTCGTCCACCCGACGGGAAATTTCCTGTTCGAGGTAGATATTCTGATCCACCAGGCGGTCGTTGGCGCGCTTCAGGTCCAGGTGGGTGCGCACCCGCGCCAGGACGATGCGGGGACGCACGGGCTTGGTGATGTAATCGACCGCGCCCATTTCGAGGCCGCGCTCCTCGTCATCGACGCTGTTGAGCCCGGTTACGAAAATGACGGGAATGCCCTGGGTGTCCGGATCGGCATGCAGGCGGGAAAGCACTTCGTACCCATCCATGACCGGCATGGCGACATCCAGCAGGACGAGGTCGGGCCGGGGTTCCGCAGCACAGATTTCCAGGGCACGCTGACCGGTGTTGGCCTGCCTGACGTGGTAGTAGGGACGCAGTATCTCGCCCAGGGCACCCAGGTTTTCCGGCGTGTCGTCGACGACGAGCACCGTTTCCTTACCGGCCTGACAGGTGATATTCAAGATTGGTCCAGTGATCCCGTTGGCAAATGGCCACGCGCCCCAAAGGGTGATTTTGATCCCCCCACCGGCAAAAGGGAATAGCGCCACTTCCCCAGGCTACCGCCAAATAAATTGAACTATCCCGCCCGAGGGCGGACAAAAGCAGGTTTGCCCGGGTCCGGGCAAACGCCGTCGCCGAGTCGGCCGGGTCCATCCAGCCGCCGGCATCCGTTCGATAACAGGGATTGTTCATGTCAGAGACGCAAGAAACTTATAACTACAAGGTAGTGCGGCAGTTTGCCGTGATGGCCGTGATCTGGGGGATTGTGGGGATGCTGGTGGGGGTGGTGATCGCCGCCCAACTGGTCTGGCCGGAATTGAATTTCGGACCTTATTTCCACTTCGGGCGCCTGCGCCCGCTGCACACCAACGCGGTCATCTTCGCCTTCGGCGGTTGCGCCCTGTTCGCAACCTCCTATTACGTGGTGCAGCGCACCTGCCACGCCCGCCTGTGGGGCGGCCCGCTGATTCCCCTGACCTTCTGGGGCTGGCAGCTGGTCATCGCCCTGGCCGCCATCACCCTGCCGCTCGGCATCACCAGCGGCAAGGAATACGCCGAGCTGGAATGGCCCATCGACGTCCTCATCGCCATCGTCTGGGTTTCCTACGCCGTGGTCTTCTTCGGCACCGTCGCCAAGCGCACCGTCTCCCACATCTACGTCGCCAACTGGTTCTACGGCGGCTTCATCATCGCCGTGGCCCTGCTTCACATCGTCAACAGCGCCGCCCTGCCGGTGTCCCTGACCAAGTCCTACTCGGTCTACGCCGGGGCCCAGGACGCCATGGTCCAGTGGTGGTACGGCCACAACGCCGTGGGCTTCTTCCTCACCGCCGGCTTCCTGGGAATGATGTATTACTTCGTGCCCAAGCAGGCCGGCCGTCCGGTGTATTCCTACCGGCTGTCCATCGTGCACTTCTGGGCGCTCATCTTCACCTACATGTGGGCCGGCCCCCACCACCTGCACTACACCGCCCTGCCCGACTGGACCCAGTCCCTGGGCATGGTCTTCTCCCTGATCCTGCTGGCGCCCTCCTGGGGCGGCATGATCAACGGCGTCATGACCCTGTCCGGCGCCTGGCAGAAGCTGCGGGACGACCCCATCCTCAAGTTCCTGGTGACCTCGTTGTCCTTCTACGGCATGTCCACCTTCGAGGGGCCGATGATGGCGGTGAAGACGGTGAACGCCCTCTCCCACTACACCGACTGGACCATCGGCCACGTGCACTCCGGTGCCCTGGGCTGGGTGGCCATGGTGTCCATCGGCTCCATCTACTACCTGATCCCGCGCCTCTTCGGCCGCCAGGAGATGTACAGCGTCAAGCTCATCACGGTCCATTTCTGGCTGGCCACCATCGGCGTGGTGCTCTACATCGCCTCCATGTGGATCGCCGGCGTGATGCAGGGCCTGATGTGGCGGGCGGTGAACGCCGACGGCACCCTGGCCTACAGCTTCGTGGAAGGCGTGAAGGGTTCCTATCCCTTCTGGGCCATCCGGGTGGTGGGCGGCGCCATGTTCCTGGCCGGCATGATCCTCATGGCCTATAACATGTTCAGGACCATCGCCATCGGCAACCGGGAAAACGCCCCGGTGCTGCTGCCGGCAGAGGCCCACCATTGACCGCTATCGGGATCTTCACCATGGATATCAACGAACTGCGCATTTTCTTCACCGTCGCCAGCTTCTTCTGCTTCCTGGCCATCGTGGCCTGGGCTTACAGCGACAAGAGCAAGAAGGGGTTCGAGGAGGCGGCCAACCTGCCCTTCAATGATCCGGAGGAAGAGGCCCTGGCACGCCGGGCGCTGATCCTGGGCCAGCGCTGAGGGAAACCGGCGCATGCGAGAAGGGGGCGGATTCCGCCCCCTTTTTCTTTTGGCCGTCTGTAATTTCTGGTGGATTTCTTGGAATGCACCGCAGCATTTCTAGACTATTGATTCGTTGCTGTCCGGGTCCGGCCAGGAGCGGGTATTGCCGGATCTGAAATGGCCCAAGAGCTACCGGCTGGATTGTTCTAAATAGCCAGACATCTAACTTGAAACTGCACTGACGGGGCATGATCTAACGTCCTTGTCGTAGTTTCCACCAGGAAATTGCCTAGATGCCATAATGGAATTTTCGGACTGGAAATAGTTATGCCCCCTCCCCCGAAAGACCCCGGCTATGAAAATCTCCGCCAACGTGCGGAGGAACTGCTTGGGTCTCTGGATCGGGAGCGGCATATGTCTCAGAGGGAGGCATTACGTCTGGTCCATGAGTTGCAGGTGCATCGGATTGAACTCGAACTGCAGCAAGAGGAACTGCAACAGGCGCAGGCGGAAACTCAGGCTGCCCTTGATCGCTACTCCGAGTTCTACGATTCCGCACCGATAGGCTATTTCACTCTTGACCGGGTAGGGTCCATACGCCAACTCAATCTGGCGGGTGCCCAATTGTTAAATACGAACCGGAGCTGCCCAGTTAACAAGCGCTTCGGAATCTTCGTGGCGGATCAGGATCGCCCTGCTTTCAACAGCTTCTTGGATCGCACTTTTGCGCGGGCCAGTAAGCAATGCTGCGAACTTTTGCTTCAGAATTCCGATGATCAAAGGGCTGGTGTATTTGCCCATCTCGAGGCGATTCGGGGAGCTTCGGGAATGGAATGTAGTGTGGTGGCATTCGATGTCAGCGAACGCATGCAGGCTGAGATCCAGCTAAAGGCTTACCAGACGCAACTCGAAACGACGGTTAGCAAACTCCTAGCAGCTAATCAGGAACTGGAAGCCTTTACCTTCGCCACATCCCACGATCTTCGCGGCCCCCTGGGGCGCATCAACAGCTTCTCCACGCTGCTGGAGCGTAATTGCCGGGATCTCCTGGATGGTGACAACCGGCTCTTCCTGGACTTGATCCGCCAGAACGCCACTCGCCTGACCCACTTGGTGGATGATCTGCTGGCCCATGCCCGGGTCAGTCAGCACACAATGGAACTTCGCCCCCTGGACGTTCTCGCCATAGCCCAGGCCATCGTCCAGGAGAAGGCTTCGGAAAAGCGGGACGCCAGCGTCGAGATCCGCATAAGTCTTCCTTCCGTCCGGGTGATGGCGGATACCCAGGCCCTGGAACAAGTGTTGGGCAATCTGGTGGAAAACGCCATCAAATACTCATCCAGGGCTCCTTCCCCCATCGTCGAAATTGGCGGGGAGCTCTTTGGCGACCGCTTCCGACTTTGGGTGAAGGACAACGGAGTCGGCTTCGATATGAAGTACCACGACAAGATATTCGGGATGTTCCAGCGGCTGCACACCTACACCGAGTATCCAGGCAGTGGCGTGGGCCTGGCGTTGGTCAAGAGAGCCGTGGATCGTTTGGGAGGCAAGGTGTGGGCCGAGAGCGAGCCCGGCCAAGGGGCCACCTTCTTCCTCGAATTGCAGGCAGCCACTTGAAAGAACGGCCGCTATCTCAACCGGGAGCGGCCATTACCCTTAGAAATACCATCATTCGGCTTTGGGTCGGACTGAGACAGTGGTTGCTCCTGGCCTAAACGAGTAACTTGCCGCCACCTTGATGCAGCGCACCATGCCTAGAGCGTATCAATCGGCAATTACGGATACCCTTCCTTCTCCCTGATGCGCCCCGTCACCCGCAGCGCCCCCCCAGCCCCCTCGGTTCCTCGGCACTCGCCGCCTTGATCAGCCCCGGCGTCTTCCGGTAGCGCTCGTAGAGCCCCATGACCAGAGGCACGTACAGCCGGGTCTCCCGATAGGGCGGTATCTGCCCGCCGTAGCGGTCCACGGCCCCCTCGCCGGCGTTGTAGGCGGCCAGGGCCAGTTTCGTATCGTTGCCGTAGCGCTGCAGCAGGTCCCGCAGGTACTGGGAGCCGCCCCGCAGGTTCTGGACCGGGTCGTAGGGGTCGTTGACGCAGTAGCGCCGGGCCGTGTCCGGCATGAGCTGCATGAGCCCCATGGCGCCCTTGTCCGACCGCGCCCGGGGGTTGTAGCCCGATTCCGCCGTGATCACCGCATGGAGCAGGGCCGCATCCACCTGGAGGGCCGCCGCCAGGCCGGCCACGGCGGCGTTGTAGGCCCGCCGCCGGGCGGCCACGGAGCCGACGGCTCCCTCCACCGCCGGAGTGCGGGCCCCTTGGCGGGAAACTCGGGCCGGCGGCTCGGTGCGGGGCGTGCGCAGGAAAACGGTGTAGCGCTTGTCCTGGGGAATGTTGCTGAAATGGGCCGAACCGTCTTCGTCGATGTACCCGTAGATGTCGGCCCGGGCCGGGGAGCCCAGGGCCAGGAGGAAGATCGCAGCGGCGATCCAGGTCTTCCGCTTTCCCAGGATCATGCCGCTCCTTTCCGGAAACGGTAACCCTTCAGGTTGAAGATCACCCCGTCGTTGGATATGCGTTCCACCCGCAGTCCCGTCGTCACTTCGTCTCCTTCTCGCCAGGCTCGGTCGTTGATGATGGCCAGGCGCTGGTCGTCGCCGCTGCCCTGGGCGAAGCCGGCCACCCGGATTTTCCGGGCCTCTTCCTGGAGGGCCGGGGGCAGCTCGGCGATGGCATAGAGCCGGGTGCCCGGCCGCGGCGCCTTTGCTTCGGCGGCCTCCAGCGCCCGCTGCGGCGCGGCTTCCCGGAGGGTCGGCAGCGGCCTGGATGGCGGCGCCACGATGATGGGCATCACCGGCCTAGGCGCTTCGGCCGGCGGGGTGGCCAACGGCGCGGCTGCGGCCGGCCTTTCCCGGAGGGATTCCGGAGCGGATGCCGCAGGCGTCGGCCCATGCCCCGGACGGTTCCAGGCCAAGGCCACCACCCCCACCGCCAGCACCGCGCCGGCGGCGCCCAGGGGCCACCGCCGCTGGAAGACCGGCACCACGGGCAGGCCGGCCTGGACCGTGTGCAGCCCGGGCACCGCCTGGCGCTGCCTTTCCTGATCCGCCTTCACCAGGGCATCGAGGATGTAGGACATATCAGGGCTCCTTGTCCTTGGCCGCCGCCGGCACGATGGGGGCGGCCACGGCATGCCGGGCCGGGGCCACCTCGGCGGCCGGCTGCGAGTAGTAATGGAGATAAGCCGCCACCACCGCCGCCGTCCCGGCCAGGGCGCCAAAGAGGCCCAGCCAGGCGGCCCGCACCCGGCCGGGCGCGGCACGGCGGCTGCCCAGCACTTCCCGGCCGGCACCCAGCACCGTTGCCCCGTCCACCCGCTCCTTGCCCTCCACGTAGGCGGCCAGGAGAGCCCGGTCGGCGATGACGTTGGCCAACCGGGGCATACCGCCGCTCAAGCGGAGCACCCGG
>JBLNBI010000044.1:0-4116 GCA_050259815.1 Actinomycetota bacterium
AAGCCTGGGCATTCACGTAGCGAAACCGGCCCCCAGGATCGACCAGGAAGGCTGCCTCCCGCACCTGGTTGAGGGCGAAGCTTGTCAGGCGCAGTTGTTCGATACTGAGGCGCGATTCGGCCGCATGCTCGGCCAGGCGATGCTGGAATTCGGCCTGCTGGCTGTCCAGTTCTCGCCGCACCTCCCGGCACCGGACCTGGGCACCAACCCGGGCCGCCAGCTCTTCGGCCAGGAAGGGCCGGGTCACCAGGTCGGCGGCGCCCGCCTCGAAGAAGGCGAGTCGCCCCTCGCTGCCCGGATCGGTCAGCACGGCAATGACGGGGATGTCCCGGGTGGCGGCCCGGGCCTTGAGGTCTCGGCACAGGGCCGGGCCCGACGGGCCCAATGCATTGGCATCCAGCAGGATCAGTTGCGGCGGCATCCGTACCGCCTGCTCGACGCCCTTATCGGCGTCCGCCAGGACCTCGAGGGTGTAGCCGCACCGCTCCAGTACCTCAGGGATGGATGGATTGTCGGATGCGGCGGCGCCGACCATCAGGATAAACGTTGTTGCCTTGATATTGCTGCCCATGGGAACCATGTCCTCTCAGCCCGAATCGTGCCAGTCCGGCCGGCTCCGTCCTAGTAAGGCGGGGCCTATTTGCGGGTAGGGATTGCGAACCACGACATCAGGATATCCTGACACGATCCCGGCCGCACCAGGATCGGAAATCGACCAAGGTCCCGCAAGCTGGGCTAAGATAGCCTGTAGCGCATCTGCGCATTTGCAGGCAACGATGGCAACACTACACATCACTACCTACAACATCCACAAGGGTTTTTCCCAGTTCAACCGGCACATGATGGTGCACGAGCTCCGGGATCGGCTGCGGCACCTGGACCCGGACATCGTCTTCCTGCAGGAGGTGCAGGGCCTGCACCTCCGCCATGCGGCCCGCCACGACCACTGGCCGAAGGCCCCCCAGCACGAATTCCTCGCCGAGATGAACTGGCAGGACTGTGCCTACGGCTGCAACGTCATGTACGACCACGGCCACCACGGCAACGCCATCCTCTCCCGCTTCCCCATCCTGGACAGCCATAACCAGGACGTGACCCACCTCCAGTTCGAGCGCCGGGGCATGCTCCACTGCCGCATCGCCCTGCCCGACGGCACCATCGCCCACTGCGTCTGCGTGCACCTCTCCCTCCTGGGGCGTTCCCGCAAGTGGCAGATGAACGCCCTGTCCGATTACCTGGAATCCCTGGCCGACCAGGACGCCCCCCTCATCATCGCCGGCGATTTCAACGACTGGCGCAACCATGCGGACGACCATCTGGTTCCCCGCCTAGGCCTGACCGAGGTATTCAGCGGCGCCGCCGGACGGCCGGTGCGGAGCTTCCCCGCCGCCCTGCCCCTTTTCCGGCTCGACCGCATCTACGTCCGCGGCTTCACGGTGGAACACACCGAAGTCCACCACGGCCGCCCCTGGTCCATGATTTCCGACCACGCCGCCCTGTCCGCCCACCTGGCGAGACATGCCGCTTGAGTTGCTCCCCGGCAACCGGCTGACCCTGCTCAATTCGGGCCGCGAATACTTTCCGGCCCTCCTCGCCGCCCTCCAGGAAGCGGAAAAGGAAATCCACCTGGAGAGCTACATTTTCACCAACGACGACATCGGCAATGCCGTTGCCGGCGAGCTGGTCCAGGCCGCCCGGCGGGGGGTGCAGGTGCGGGTGCTGGTGGATGGCTTCGGGGCCCGTAACTTCGTCGTGGATTTCGAATCCCGCCTCAGCCAGGCCGGCGCCCAGGTCATGCTCTACCGGCGGGAGCTGGCCGGTTTCAGCCTGAAGCTCCAGCGCCATCGCCTGCGCCGGCTGCACCGCAAGCTGGTGGTCGTGGACGGCCGCATCGGTTTCGTGGGCGGCATCAATATCGTGGACGACAACAACACCCAGGCCGAACTCCGCCCCCGCTACGACTATGCCGTCCGGGCCGAGGGGCCGGTGGTGGCCCAGATCCACGCCGCCACCCGGCGCATGTGGGAGATCGTCGCCTGGGCCAACCTGAAGCACCGTTTCCGCCTCCCCCCCAGGATGATGGCTCCCCTCCCCCGGGCCGGGGAGCAGATGGCCGCCTTCCTGCTGCGGGACAATTTCCGCCACCGCAACGACATCGCCAACGCCTACCTGGACGCCATTCAGGGCGCCCAAAGCGAAATCATCATCGCAAATGCCTATTTCCTCCCCGGCTTCCGCTTCCGCCATGCCTTCCGGGAGGCGGCGCAACGGGGGGTGCGCATCACCATCCTGCTCCAGGGAGTCAGCGACCACCCGCTCCTGCGCTACGCCACCAGTGCCCTCCATGGCGCCCTGATCGAGGACGGCATGCGGGTGTTCGAGTACCGGAAGAGCTTCCTCCACGCCAAGGTGGCGGTGGTGGACGGGGAATGGGCGACGGTGGGCTCGTCCAATATCGATCCCTTCAGCCTGCTGCTGGCCAAGGAGGGCAACATCTTCGTCCGGGACAAGCGCTTCGCCGCCGAGCTGCGCACCAGCCTCATCAACGCCATGGCCGCCGGGGCCGAGGAAATTCGCCGCGACGATCTCAAACGCATGCCCTTGTATTCCCGGCTGCTGCGCTGGGTGAGCTACGGCCTGGTGCGGCTCATGGTGGGTCTGGCTGGCTTCGGCCCCAAGCACTGGCAGGCCAACGAGGAGCGGCCGGAAGTCACGCCCCGCTGAGCACGGTGGCGCGACGCCGGGGGATGGCGGCGAAGCGCCAATGCTCCCGGGCCCATTGCCAGACTTCGGCGAGTCCCGCCCGCCCCAGGTCGGCGGGCGGCTCCTGCCCCAGGAAGGCCAGGGCCCGGGCCAGTTCGGCGCCGGCCTTGCCCGCATCCAGGGCCGGGGCGAGGGTTTGCTTGGAGAGTTTTTCGCCGGCGGCGTTGGTGGCCACCGGCAGGTGGGCATAACGGGGCGTGGCCGCTCCCAGACAGTGCTGGAGGTAGATCTGGCGCGGCGTCGAATCCATGAGGTCAGCGCCCCGCACCACATCGGTGACGCCCTGGAAAGCGTCGTCCACCACCACCGCCAGCTGGTAGGCGAACTGGCCGTCGGCCCGCAGCAGGACGAAGTCCCCCACATCCCATTCCAGGCGCTGGACGATGGGGCCCTGGAGCCGATCTTCGCAGCCCCAGGCCTCGTCCGGCACCCGCAGCCGCCAGGCCCGCGCCTCCCGGCCGGGGGGCAGGCCGTTGCGGCAGGTGCCCGGGTAGGCCAGCCCGCCGTCGATGGCGGCATGGCCGGCGGAATCGGCGATCTCCTTGCGGGAACAGGCACAGCCGTAGGCCTGCCCCCGGGACTTCAGCTCCTCCAGGGCGGCCCGGTAGGCATCCAGGCGGTGGCTCTGCCAGAGCACTTCGCCCTGCCACTCGAAGCCGAAGGCCTCCAGGGTAGCGAGGATGCCCTCCGCCGCCCCCGGCACGTTGCGGGGAGCATCCACGTCTTCCATGCGCACCAGCCACTCGCCGCCGTGGGCGAAGGCATCCAGGTAGCTGCCGACGGCGGCCACCAGTGAGCCGAAGTGGAGCGGCCCGGTGGGGGACGGGGCGAAACGACCCCGGTAGGGCTGGGAAGGTGCGTCGGGTCGGAATTGCATGGGCGGCTACTTTACCGGATTCGGCGCTTGCGGGAGCCGCTCCCGGACGGCATCATTGCATCGGCATTTTCTAATAATTCCGAAAACGACCGCGGGCGAGGAGCACTATGGGGCAACAGACTGGCAGGATCCTGGGAGCATTGCTGCTCTTCCTGTGCCAGGCATTTCTGGCGGCTTCTGCCTTTGCCGCCCCAGCACCAGCCCCCATCGTCATCGCCCACGTGGCCCCCACCACCGGCCGCTTCTCCCTGCATGCCGAAGCGGACCGCCGGGGCGTCGAGATGGCGGTGGATGAATTCAATGGCCGGGGCGGCGTCCTCGGGCGGGAAATCGTCCTCATCTCCCGCGATCCCACCATGGACGTCCGCAATGCCGCCAAGGTGGCCGAGGAGCTGATCACCGGGACCCGCATCGGCTTCATGGTGGGCGCCATCAATTCCGGCCTCGCCGCCGCCATGTCCGCGGTCTGCCAGCGC
>JBLNBI010000045.1:0-18504 GCA_050259815.1 Actinomycetota bacterium
CCTGGCCCTGGCGGTGATCCTGGTGCTGCCCTTCAACGCCCGCCTGGTCCTGGCGGCCCTGGCCCTCATGGCCGGCACGGTGCTGGTGAACCTGGCCCCGCCCAATCCCTATTCCGCCGCAGCCCTGGCCGCCTGGCGGCAGGGGCACTTCCTCAATTTCAACGGCCTCACCCGGCTGGTGTCCATCCTCTGGCCCTTCCTGACCCTGCCTTTCTTCCTCCTGGCCGGACGCAAGCCATGACCGAGGCCGGCCCGCCGTCCCCGCTGCTGGACTGGACCGTGCGGCTCCTGGCCGGAGGCTGCCTATTCGGAGCCTGGACCTATATCAGCTTCGCCATCCGCGCCCAGTCGCCGGACGACTACTGGATCGGCATTGCCCTGGCCAGCGAGGCCGTGGGACTCGTGCGCCGGCTGCACTGGGCCCGGGTGTCAGGGCTCCTGGGGCTGGCCTTCGCGGCGGCCTGGGGATTTTCCGAACTGCTCCGGACCGGGGCTACCGTCGGCAACACCCTGGCGCTGGCCGGCTCCTTCCTGGCGGCGCTGGTCCTCGCCCGCCATCCCCAGCACTTCCCCAACCGGTGGTGGTGATGGCCCCCGACTGGCATGCCCTCCCCATCGACGAGGCCGAACAGCGCCTGGAAACCCGCTGCGACTGCGGCCTGCGGGAAGCCGACATCCCCGCCCTGCGCCTGCGCCACGGCCCCAACCGCCTGACCGAGCGCCCCGGCAAGCCCGCCTGGCGGCGCTTCCTCGACCAGCTCGCCCAGCCCCTGGTGCTGGTGCTCATCGGCTCCGGTGCCATCACCGCCTTCCTCGGCGAGTGGCCCGACAGCAGCGTCATTTTCGGGGTAGTCCTGGTCAATGCCCTGATCGGCTACTGGCAGGAGGCCAAGGCCGAAGGGGCGCTCGCCGCCCTGGCGCGGAGCGTCGCCACCCCCGTCACCGTGCGCCGGGACGGCCAGCACCGGCGGGTGGATGCGGCGGAGCTGGTGCCCGGGGACGTGGTGCTCCTGGCCGCCGGCGACCGGGTGCCCGCCGACCTGCGGCTCTTCCGCTGCAAGGAGATGCAGGCCAACGAATCGGCCCTCACCGGCGAATCCCTGCCGGTAGCCAAGCAATCCGGTCCGGTGGAAACAGACACCCTACTGGCCGACCGCATCAACATGGCCTACGCCGGCACCACCATCGTCGCCGGCCAGGGGGCCGGGCTGGTGGTGGCCCACGGCGACGCCACCGAGACCGGGCGCATCGCCGAGCTGATTGCCGCCGCCCCGGAACTGGCGACTCCCCTGACCCGCAAGATGGCGGCCTTTTCCAACTGGCTGCTGTGGGCCATCGGCGGCCTTGCGGTCTTCACCTTCGGAGTCGGCATGGCCCGGGGGGAATCGGCCTACGAGATGTTCATGGCCGCCGTGGCCCTGGCCGTGGGTGCCATTCCCGAAGGGCTGCCCGCCGCCGTCACCATCACCCTGGCCATCGGCGTCTCCCGCATGGCCCGCCGCCGGGCCATCATCCGGCGCCTGCCGGCCGTGGAAACCCTGGGCAGCACCACGGTCATCTGCTCCGACAAGACCGGCACCCTCACCGAGAACGCCATGACGGTGCGCGCTTACTGGTGCGGCGGCCGTAGCCACGGGGTGAGCGGCCAGGGCTACGCCCCCGAGGGAACCATCGAGGACATGTCCGAGGCCCTGAAGGAATGCCTCCTGGCCGGTGCCCTGTGCAACGACGCCGGGCTCACCCTGAAGAATGGCCAGTGGGACATCGCCGGCGACCCCACCGAAGCGGCCCTCCTGGTGGCGGCGAGGAAGGGCGGGCTGCAGGAGGGAACCCTGCGCCAGGTGTTCGAGCGCCTGGACGAGCTGCCCTTCGATTCCGGCCGCCAGTTCATGGCCACCCTCCACGACATCGAGGGAGACCGCATCCTCTACGGCAAGGGCGCCGTGGAGCGCCTGCTGCCCCGCTGTAACGCCATGCTGGCCCCGGACGGCCAGGCCGCCGACCTCCACGCCGCCGAGATGGAGGCCGCGGCCCGGGCCATGGCGGAGCAGGGCATGCGGGTCCTAGCCCTGGTCCGCTGCCGCCATGAAAGCGGGCGCGAACTCACCGAAGATACCGTTGCCCACCTCACCCTCCTGGGCTTGGTGGGCATGATGGATCCGCCCCGCCGGCAGGCCGTTGCCGCCGTAAGGGCCTGCCGGGAGGCGGGAGTACGGGTGAAGATGATCACCGGCGACCACGCCCTCACCGCCCTGGCCATTGCCCGCCAGATCGGCCTTACCGCCGAAAAGGCCCTCACCGGCCGGGAACTGGCCCAACTGGACGATGAAGCACTCCAGGCAGCCGTGGCCGACATCGATGTCTTTGCCCGGGTTGAGCCGGAGCAGAAGCTGCGGCTGGTGCGGGCCCTGCAGGCCCGGGGCGAGGTGGTGGCCATGACCGGCGACGGGGTGAACGACGCCCCGGCCTTGAAGCAGGCGGACATCGGCATCGCCATGGGTCTGGGCGGGACGGAGGTAGCGAAGGAAGCGGCGGCCATGGTCCTTACCGACGACAATTTCGCCAGCATCGAGGCGGCGGTGGAGGAGGGCCGGGGGGTCTGGGACAACCTGGTGAAATTCATCACCTGGACCCTGCCCACCAATTTCGGCGAGGGACTGGTTATCGTCGCCGCCATCGTGGCCGGCACGACCCTCCCCATTACACCGCTGCAAATCCTGTGGATCAACATGACCACCGCCGTGCTCCTGGGCCTCATGCTGGCCTTCGAGCCCATCGAGCCGGGGGTCATGGCCCGCCCGCCCCGTCGGCCGGATACCCCGGTGCTGGACGGGGCCCTCATCCGTCGCATCGTCCTGGTCTCCTTCCTGCTGCTGGCCGGCGCCTTCGGCCTCTTCCTGGTGGAGCTGGACCAGGGCCACAGCCTGCGGGAGGCCCGCACCGTAGCGGTGAACGTCTTCGTGCTGGTGGAGACCTTCTACCTGTTCAATTGCCGGTCCCTGACCCGGGGATTCTGGCGGAACGGCCTCTTTTCCAATCCCTGCATCTGGGGCGGGGTGGGGCTCATGCTGGCCCTCCAGGGGCTGTTCACTTACGCGTCCCCCTTCAACGCCATTTTCCACACCGCCCCCATCGGCCTGGACGAGTGGCTGGAAATCCTGGCGGTGGCCGCCCTGTCCTCCGGCATCATCGCCCTGGAAAAGCGGTGGGCGGCCCGGGCGCTATAATCGGTCTTTCCGAACGGAAATCCCCACCATGAAAGATAGCTATTTCAAGCACCACGTCTTCTTCTGCTGCAACCAGCGGGAGCCCGGCGAAAGCTGCTGCGCCAACCACGGCGCCGTCGACATGCAGACCTACGCCAAGGACCGCATCAAGGAATTGAAACTGAAGGGCAAAGGCAAGGTCCGCATCAACAAGGCCGGCTGCCTGGACCGCTGCGACGAGGGCCCGGTACTGGTGGTTTACCCGGAAGCCGTCTGGTACACCTACGTGGACAAGGACGACATCGAGGAAATCATCCAGGAACACCTGGTCAACGGCCGGATCGTCGAGCGCCTGAAAATATGAGAACCGTGGAAGAACGCATCCTGATCGACGGCCCCGTCGGCAAGATCGAGGCCATTTTCGAGAACCCGGGCGCTCCCCGGGGCATCGCCCTGATCGCCCATCCCCATCCCAAGGGGGGCGGCGCCAATACCAACAAGGTGGCCTACACCCTGGCCAAGACCTTCACCAACCTGGGTTACGCCGCCATCCGCCCCAATTTCCGGGGGGTCGGCGCCACCGAGGGACACCATGACGAAGGCCGGGGCGAAACCGAGGACCTCCTGGCGGTGCTCCACGAGGCCAAATGCCGCTGCGGCGACCTGCCGGTAGCCCTGGCCGGCTTCTCCTTCGGCGCCTACGTCCAGACCCGGGTCGCCAAGCATTTGCAGGACGCCGGCCATCCGGCCCAGCGCCTGGTCCTGGTGGGCACCGCCGCCGGCCACGTGGAAGGCATCCGCCAGTACAACACCGAGGCCGTGCCCGCCGACACCATTGTCATCCATGGCTCCGCCGACGAAACCGTGCCCCTGGACAACGTGCTCGCCTGGGCCCAGCCCCTGGACCTGCCGGTGGTGGTGGTGCCCGGCGCCGACCACTTCTTCCACCGCCGGCTCCACCTGATCCGCGACATCGTGACCCGGGCGTGGCGGCACTAACCGTTTCCGACCTCCGGAAGTCCTACGGCGGCACCGAGGTGGTGGCGGGCCTGTCCCTGGCCGTCGAACCGGGCACCTGCTTCGGCCTCCTGGGGCCCAACGGCGCCGGCAAGACCACCACCCTGCGCCTCTGCCTGGGGCTCACCGCCCCGGACGGCGGCGATATCCGTCTGGCCGGCCGTCCCATTCCCCTGGAAGCCCAGGCGGCCCGGGCCAAGGTGGGCGTGGTGCCCCAGTTCGACAACCTGGACCCGGACTTCACCGTCACCGAGAACCTACTGGTTTTCGGCCGCTATTTCGGCCAGTCCCCGGCCCAGACCCGGGCCCGGGTGCCGCAACTGCTGGAATTCGCCGGCCTCACCGGCAAGGCGGACGCCAAGCTCGCCACCCTGTCCGGCGGCATGAAGCGGCGGCTCACCCTGGCCCGGGCCCTGGTGAACGACCCGGACATCGTCTTCCTGGACGAGCCCACCACCGGCCTCGACCCCCAGGCCCGGCACCTGATCTGGGACCGCTTGAAGCAGCTCAAGGCGGCCGGCAAGACCCTCATCCTCACCACCCACTTCATGGATGAGGCGGAGCGCCTGTGCGACACCCTGATCGTCATCGACCATGGCAAAAAGATTGCGGAGGGCAGCCCCCGGGAGCTGATCGCCCGCTACATCGAGCCCCAGGTGGTGGAGGTGTACGACGAGGCGGACGGCAACCTGCCGGCCTTCGTGGACGGCCATCGCAACCTGGCCGAACGGGTGGAGCAGAGCGGCGAGACCGCCTTCTTCTACTGCCGGGAGCCCCAGCCGCTACTGGCCGCCCTGGGCGCCGCCGGCGGCCTGCGCTACATCCACCGCGCCTCCAACCTGGAGGACGTGTTCATCAAGCTGACCGGACGGGAGCTTCGGGACTGACGTTTCCCGGGCTACCAGGCCCGGGCGCCCATCAGGTAATTGCGGGTTTCCCGCGCCGTCGGCGTTTCGGGCGCCGGAGCGGCTGCGGCCACGGGGGCGGGAACCGGCTCAACTACGGGCACTGGCGCCGGCACCAGCAGGTCCCGCAGGCGCAGCACCATGACCAGCAGGTCCTCATCCAGGGCATCCTCTTCGATTTCCGCTAGGCGCTGGCGGGCGTAGTCGGTATCCCGGGCCAGAAGCTCCAGGTCCACGGTCTGGTTGAGGCTGCGCTTCACCTGTAGCTTGAAGCGGGCCAGCAATTGGGCGGTTTCGAGTCGTTGGTCCATGGCTGGATTCTCCTTATTCGTTTGATCCGCCTACACAGCGAAAACTATGCCGGATGGTAGGCGGCTCAATAAAAACAGCAATTTGGAGAAAGACCGGCAAGCGGTTTCCAAACTCGGCGAGCACACATGGTGCATGGCGACCCGCATTGGTGCGCGAGGCGGGGATTCCCATCCATATTGCATTGACCTCGCCCCTCGCCATTCTTATATCATTGGCCGGATGACGGATAACCAGAATCCCGAGCAAAAGGCCCGCGACCACATCGACACGCTGCTCAAGCAGGCGGGCTGGGCCGTGCAATCGGCCGGGAAGATCGACTTCGCCGCCGGCATCGGCTTGGCGGTGCGGGAATACAAGACGGATGTGGGCTACGCCGACTACGTGCTGTTCGTGGACAGGAGAGCGGTCGGCGTAATCGAGGCTAAGCGGGGGGAGGAAGGGCAACACCTCACCGCCCACGAATCCCAGACCGAAGGCTACGCCGCCGCCAAGCTCAAATGGGTGAATAACCGGGACCCGTTGCCCTTCCTGTACGAGAGTACCGGCATCGTCACCCGCTTCACCGACGGCCGGGACCCCAAGCCCCGTTCCCGGGAGGTCTTCAACTTCCATCGCCCGGAAACCCTGCGGGACTGGCTGGCCGAGGGCAGCAGCCTGCGCGCCCGGCTCGCCGCGCTGCCGCCCCTCAACCCCGAACATCGGCCGGCTGCCCAATTGCACCTGCGCGACTGCCAGGAAACGGCCATCACCAACCTGGAGCAGTCCTTCCGGGAAGCCAAGCCGCGAGCTCTGATCCAGATGGCCACCGGCGCCGGCAAGACCTACACGGCCATCACGGCCATGTACCGCCTGCTCAAGCACGGCAACGCCCGGCGCATCCTCTTTCTGGTGGACACCAAGAACCTCGGCGAGCAGGCGGAGCAGGAAATGATGGCCTACGTGCCCATTGACGACAGCCGCAAATTCACCGAGCTGTACAGCGTGCAGCGGCTCAAGTCCGGCTACGTGGACAAGGGGGCGGATGTCTGTGTCTCCACCATCCAGCGCCTCTATTCCCTGTTGCAGGGCAAGGAACTTGACGAATCCGCCGAGGAGACCAACCCGGCCGAGTTAGCGCAGCCGAAGGCGCCCGTTCCCGTCGCCTACAACGAGAAGATTTCGCCTGAGTTCTTCGATTTCATCTTCATCGACGAATGCCACCGCTCCATCTACAACCTGTGGCAGCAGGTGCTGGACTACTTCGACGCGTCCCTCATCGGCCTCACCGCCACCCCGGACAACCGCACCTACGGCTTCTTCAGGAAGAACGTGGTCAGCGACTACAGCCATGAAAAGGCCGTGGCCGATGGAGTGAACGTGGGCAACGAAATCTACGTCATCGACACCCACATTACCCAGCACGGCGGCGTCATCCCCGCCAAGCAGCAGGTGGAGAAACGGGAACGCCTGACCCGCAAGAAACGCTGGGAACAGCAGGACGAGGATGCCGCCTACACCGCCACCCAGCTCGATCGGGACATCGTCAATCCGGACCAGATCCGCACCGTCATCCGGGCCTTCCGGGACAACCTACCAACCATATTCCCTGGCCGGGAGGAGGTTCCCAAGACCCTGATTTTCGCCAAGACCGACAGCCACGCCGACGACATCATCCAGACCGTGCGGGACGAATTCGGCGAGGGCAACGCCTTCTGCAAGAAGGTTACCTACCGGGCCGCCCAGGATAGGAAGCTGTCCGACGGCAGCATCGAGGAAGGCGAGGACCCCAAGTCCATCCTCGCCCAGTTCCGCAACGGATACCACCCGCGTATCGCCGTCACCGTGGACATGATCGCCACCGGTACCGACGTGAAGCCCCTGGAATGCCTGCTCTTCATGCGGGACGTGAAGAGCCGCAACTACTTCGAGCAGATGAAGGGTCGGGGAACTCGAACCCTCGACCTGGACGACCTCAGGAAGGTCACCCCCTCCGCCCGGACGGCCAAGACCCACTACGTCATCGTGGACGCCATCGGGGTCACCCGGTCGCTGAAGACCGCCAGCCAGCCGCTCATCACCAAGCCCAGCGTGCCCCTCAAGGACCTCGCCATGGGCATCATGATGGGCGCCACCGATGCCGACAGCGTCGCCTCCCTGGCCGGGCGACTCGCCCGCCTCAACAAGCAGCTCGACGCCGACGACCGTCGCCGGCTGCGGGAAGCAGCCGGGGGCGTCGAACTCAGCCACCTGGTCGGCAAGCTCTTCAACGCCATCGACGCCGACCTCATCGAAGCCCGCGCCCTCGAACTGGCCGGGCTGCCCATCGGCAACGACCCCGGCGACACCCGGCGCGACCAGGCCCAGCAGCAATTGGCCGGCGAGGCGGCGGCGCTCCTGAACGGCGGGCTGATCGAGCTGATCGACACCATCCGCCGGGAAAAAGAGCAGACCATCGACCACGACAACCTGGATTCCCTGACCTACGCCGGCTGGAGCAAGGACGGCGCGGCGGGAGCGGAAGCCCTGACCGGCGAATTCGCCGACTGGCTGCAGGAGAACCGGGACCAGATCGAAGCCCTGGCCATCTTCTTCGCCCAACCTTGGCGGCGGCGGGAAGTGACCCTGCGCCTCGTCCGTCAGGTGTTGGACCGGCTGAAGACCGACAAGCCCAAGCTGGCCCCGCTGCGGGTGTGGCAAGCCTACGCCCAACTGGACGGGTACAATGGCGCCCCGCCCGAGCAGGAACTGGCGGCCCTGGTCGCCCTGATCCGCCGGGTCTGCGGGCTGGACGACAAGATCACCCCCTTCGCCGACACCGTGCGCCGCAATTTCCAGAACTGGGTCCTCAAGCACCACGCCGGCAGCGGCGAGAAATTCAACGAAGAACAGATGAACTGGCTACGCATGCTGCGCGACCACATTGCCCATTCCTTTCATGTGGAACGGGACGACCTGGATATGAGCCCCTTCGACGCCCAGGGCGGACTGGGTCGGATGTGGCAGCTGTTCGGGGAGAGGATGGAGCCGCTGCTGGATGAGTTGAATGAGGTGTTGGTGGCGTGATGGGAAGTACAGGAAGAAATCTGCCGCCTTCGTGGATAGCAACAACGGTTGGCGATGTTTATGAGGTGGTTGGAGGGGGGACCCCATCTACTGAAAATGCTGATTATTGGAACGGCCATGTTCCGTGGATTACCAGCGCCGACATTGAAGGCGTGCGCCGGATAAACGTTCGTAAGCACGTTTCAGAAAAAGGAATTGCTGCAAGCACCGCTAATAAGGTACCCGCCAAGACACTTCTAGTTGTCACCCGTGTTGGACTTGGGAAGGTAGCCATCACCGATACACCTTTGTGCTTTAGCCAGGATTTGCAGGGACTGATGCAAGACCCTGAACTGATTTCCCCGGAATATGCTCTTTATCTTCTCAGCTATGAGCTTCAGTTCCTGAAATTCGCTGGTCAGGGGACAACTATTTCAGGTGTAACCAAGAAGCAACTTAAAGACCTTGCTTTTCCTCTTCCTCCTATCACCGAACAGCACCGCATCGTCGCCAAGATCGAGGAGCTGTTTTCCGAACTTGATCAGGGCGTCGCTAGCCTGAAAACCGCCCGGGAACAGCTCAAGGTCTATCGCCAGTCGCTGCTGAAACATGCCTTTGAGGGCAAACTGACTCCCGGTATTGGCTGGCGTGACACGACAATAGGGAGTCTTCTCTGCTTTCTGACTTCTGGCTCAAGGGGTTGGGCTCGATATTACGCAACTGAGGGTGATTTATTCATTCGTGCCCAGAACATCAAGCATGATTATTTGAATCTTGACGACATAGCGTTCGTGTCTCTACCAGACAGAGCTGAGGGGCTACGCACTCGTATTCAACCGGGTGATTTGTTGATCACCATCACCGGCGCCAACGTGACCAAAACGGCTTTGGTAAAGCACGATCTTGGTACGGCTTATGTCAGCCAACACGTCGCGCTATGCCGACCAACAGAAGAAATTTTCCCCGAGTTCCTATATCGGTTTATCGTCGCCGAGGCTGCGGGACGGAGGCAGCTCACGGAAATGGCTTACGGGGCCGGCAAGCCGGGATTGAACCTCGAGAATATTCGTTCCGTAGAAATTCGCCTCCCAAGCTTAAGCGAACAGGAAGAGATCATTCGACTGATCGACGAAAAACTCTCCGAAGCCGACCAGCTCTACCAAACCCTCGCAACCGCCCTGCAACAGGCCGACGCACTCCGCCAGTCCATCCTGAAAAAGGCCTTCTCCGGCCAGCTCGTTCCCCAGGACGAGAACGACGAGCCTGCCGCCGTTCTGCTCGAACGTATCCGTGCCGAGCGCAATGCCTCCCCGGCCAAAGGCCGAAAGACGAAATTGGGCAGCAAACTGCTGCCCATTTACTGAGAACTCCATCGTGCCCCCGATTCCCGCCAGCGAATCCCTGACCTGCGAATTCAAGAGCGACCGGAAAGGCCTTCCGGACAAAGACTTGATCGAGGCGGTGGTGTGCATGGCTAACGGCTTGGGCGGCGATATCTATCTCGGCGTCGAGGACGATGGCCGGGTGACCGGCCTCCACAAGAACCATCTCTTTCTCGACGGACTGGCGGCGTTGATCGCCAATCGCACCCAGCCGGCAGTACGCGTCCACATCGAAGCCCTGGAAATCGACGGCTTGCGGGTAGCCCGTATCGCCGTCCCGAAGAGCGGCCAGCCGGTGGCGACCAGCGACGGCCTGCTGAAGCGCCGCCGCCTGCAGGCCAATGGTCAGCCGGAATGCGTGCCTTTCCTGCCCCATGAGTTCGCCAGCCGGCAGGCGAGTTTCGGGCTGGTCGATGTCAGCGCCCAGGCCGTGGCGGGCGCTTTGCCCAGCGACCTCGATCCCATCGAGCGGGCGCGGCTGCGCCAGTTCATCGAGCGCTTCAACGGCGACCGCGCCCTGCTGGAACTCGATGATGTGCAGCTCGATGCAGCCTTGGGGCTAACGGTACGCACGCCTTCCGGCTATCTGCCTTCTCTGACCGGCCTGCTGCTGATCGGCCACGAGGCTTCCCTGCGGGCGCTGGTGCCGACCCATGAAATCGCCTTCCAGATTCTCGAAGGCGAGGAGGTGCGCTTCAACGAGTTCAGCCGGGCGCCGCTGTTGCGGGCTTTCGAGTGGGTGGAAACCCTGTTCAAGCCCCTCAACACCGAGCGGGAATTCCAGTCCGGCCTTTTCCGGGTTGCGGTTCCGCGTCTGGATCAACGGGCTTTCCGTGAGGCCCTCGCCAATTCCATCACCCACCGGGATTACGCCTTGCGCGGGGCTGTGCATGTGCGCCTTTCCGGCGACACCCTGACTATCAGCAACCCCGGCGGCTTCGTCGAAGGGGTGACGCTGAATAACCTGCTGACAACCGAACCGCGCCCGCGCAATCCAGCCCTGGCCGATGCCCTGAAGCGTATTGGGCTGGTAGAGCGTACCGGGCGCGGCGTTGACCTGATCTATCGCGGCCTCCTTCGCTATGGCCGGCACAATCCGGATTTCAGCCACTCCGACAGTCATTCGGTGGTGTTGTCCATGAGTCTGGCGGCAGCCGACGAAGCCTTCCTGAAGGTGATTCTGGAGGAAGAGGTCCGGCGTAATGCTCCCTTGCCAGTCGACAGCCTGATCATTCTGGCGGCGTTGCGGGAACAGAGGCGGGCTAGTTGTGAGCAGTTAGCGGTGTTCGTTCAGAAGGAAGCGGGAAGAGTACAGGCAAGTGTCGAGGCGCTGGTCGAGGCTGGCCTTCTGCAAGCCCATGGTGTTGGCCGAGGCCGGAGCTATACGCTTTCTGCCGATTTATACCGCCTACTAGGAGAAAAGGCAGAGTACACACGCCAAGCAGGCTTCGATCGCCTGCAGCAGGAACAACTCATCAAGAACTATGTTGAGCAACACGGGCGTATTACCCGGCAGGAAGCCATTGAGCTTTGCCGCTTAACGCCGGACCAGGCGTATAAGCTTCTAAGGCACCTGGCCGAACAGAATATTATTAAGAAACATGGTGTTAGGCGCCATGCCTACTATGTGAAAGCTTAGCCTATACGCCTTCTATACGCCACGGCGCATAGAAGGCGTATAGAAAAGCGCATAGAAACGAGAAGTCGATTCATGAACGCAACCGCATCTATCATCTCCCGCGTCTGGAGTTTCTGTACCACCCTGCGTGACGACGGGGTCAGCTACGGCGATTACCTGGAGCAGCTGACCTACCTGATCTTCCTGAAGATGGCCGACGAGTACAGCCGGCCGCCCTACAACCGCAAGATCGGCATTCCCGCCGATTTCGGCTGGCCCAGCCTGAAGGCCAAGCGGGGGGCGAACCTGGAGGTGCATTACATCTCGGCGCTGCTGCAACTAGGCAACCGGCCGGGACTGCTGGGGCAGATTTTCACCAAGGCCCAGAACAAGATTCAGGACCCGGCCAAGCTGGCCCGCCTGATCGACATGGTGGATGAGACCAACTGGGTGACCCTGGGCGCCGACGTGAAGGGCGACATCTACGAGGGACTGCTGGAGCGCAACGCCGAGGACACCAAGTCCGGCGCCGGCCAGTACTTCACGCCGCGGCCGCTGATCCGGGCCATGGTGGAATGCGTGCGGCCCCTGCCGGGCAAGACCATCGCCGACCCGGCCTGCGGCACCGGCGGCTTCTTCCTGGCCGCCTATGACTTCCTGGTGGCGACCTATCGAGAGATGGATCGCGACCAGCGGGCCTTCCTGAAGCACGACACCTTCTTCGGCAACGAGATTGTCGCCAGCACCCGCCGTCTGGCGCTGATGAACATGTTCCTGCACAACATCGGCGAAATCGACGGCGACAGCCCGATTTCACCCAACGACGCCCTGATTGCCGCGCCGAGCCGGACCTTCGATTACGTGCTGGCCAATCCGCCCTTCGGCAAGAGGAGCAGCATGAGTTTCACCAACGAGGAGGGCGAGCAGGAAAAGGACGACCTGACCTACAACCGCCAGGATTTCTGGGCCACGACCTCCAACAAGCAGCTCAATTTCGTCCAGCACATCAAGAGCCTGCTGAACACCACGGGCCGCGCCGCCGTGGTGGTGCCGGACAACGTGCTGTTCGAGGGCGGGGCCGGGGAGACGGTACGCAGGAAGCTGTTGGAAACCACCGACCTGCACACCATCCTGCGCCTGCCGACAGGCATCTTCTACGCCAATGGCGTCAAGGCCAACGTGCTGTTCTTCGACAATCAGCCGGCCCGGAAAGAGCCGTGGACCCGGGAAGTCTGGATTTACGACTACCGCACCAACATCCACCACACCCTGAAGAAGAAGCCCCTGCGCTACGAGGACCTGCAGGATTTCATAGCCTGCTACAACCCAGGTAACCGCTTCGAGCGCGAGGAGACCTGGAACGAGCAGTCCAACCCGGAAGGACGCTGGCGCAAGTTCGGCTACGAGCAGGTCATCGCCCGGGACAAGACCAGCCTGGACATTTTCTGGCTCAAGGACAAGAGCCTGGCCGACCTGGACAACCTGCCGGAACCGGACGAACTGGCCGGTGAAATCATCGAGAACCTGGAAGCCGGGCTGAACAGTTTCCGCGCCGTCGTAGCTGCACTGGGATAGGGGTAGGGGAACTGCCTATCCTCGGACGCCGGTGCGGAAAGCGGAGCCCAGCAGGAGTAAAATCGGCCTACTCACCCGGTAATGTCTTTCTCCTGAATGCCTTCCAACGCCTTTAGCTGGCTCCCCGTCTGGCGCCGCAACTTCCTGGTCTGGAAGAAGTTGGCCTTGCCTTCCATCCTGGGCAACCTGGCGGACCCGCTCATCTACATGCTGGGCCTCGGTTACGGCCTGGGGGCCATGCTGCCCCGCATCGACGGCCAGCCCTACGTAGGCTTCCTGGCGGCCGGCACGGTGTGCGCCTCGACCATGAACGCCGCCACTTTCGAGGCCCTGTATTCGTCCTTTTCCCGGATGCATGTCCAGAAGACCTGGGACGCCATCCTCAACACGCCCCTCGGCCTGGAGGACGTGGTGGCCGGAGAGCTGCTGTGGGCGACCACCAAGTCCTTCCTCTCCGGCTGCGCCATCTTCCTGGTGGTGACGGGCCTGGGCCTCGCCCATGGCCCCATGGCCCTATGGGTATTGCCCACCATCGTCCTCACCGGCCTGGCCTTCGCCTCCCTGGGCCTGATCTGGACCGCCCTGGCGCCGTCCTACGATTTCTTCATGTACTACTTCACCCTGTTCATCACGCCCATGACCCTGATCAGCGGCGTGTTCTTCCCCACGGACCAGATGCCGGTGTGGCTGTCCGCGGTGGGCAACTGGCTGCCCCTGGCCCAGGGGGTGGCGCTGGCCCGGCCCCTGCTGGCCGGCCAGGTGCCGCCCGATGCGCTCCTTCATATCGGTATCCTGCTGGCCACGGCGGCGGTGGGCTTCACCGTCGCCCTGACCCTCACCCGCCGCCGCCTGCTCAAGTAGAATTTCCCGATGGAAACCGTCCTCGTCCTCACCAACTGTCCCGACGCTGCCGTGGCGGAGGACATTGCCCGTCACCTGGTGGAAGGCCGCCTGGCCGCTTGCGTGAATATCCTGGCTCCCTGCCGCTCGATCTATCGCTGGCAGGGATCGGTGGAGACCGCCGCCGAGGTGCCTCTCCTCATCAAGACCAGCGCGGACCGCTATGCCGCCCTGGAAGCGGCCATCCAGGCCGTCCATCCCTACGAGGTGCCGGAAATCATCGCCCTCCCCATCGACAAAGGGCTGCCCGCCTATCTGGACTGGGTCGCCGACGAGACCCGTAAATGACGCGATACCTGCTCCTCTGCCTCTTTTTCGTTGTGAGCCTCGGCCACGCCCAGGAATTCCTGGACCCGGCGGTGGCCTTCAAGCCTTCGGCCCGGGCCCTGGATGGCCAGACGGTGGAAATCCAGTACGAGATCGCCAAGGGCTATTACCTGTACCGGGACAAGTTCCGGTTCAAGCTGGAGGAGGGTGCCGCCGCCACCCTGGGGACGCCCCAGTTCCCCCAGGGCAAGGAGAAGAATGACGAGAACTTCGGCAAGATGGAGGTCTATTACAAGACCGTCGCCATCAAGCTGCCGGTGGAGCGCAGTGCGTCCGGCCCCCTGCCGCTGACCCTCAAGATCACTTCCCAGGGCTGCGCCGACGCCGGCATCTGCTATCCGCCCCAGACCCAGTCGGTGCATGTGGAACTACCCGTGCCCGGCGCCGAACCCGCGCCGACGGCCGCTATCGGCGACGAGAGCGGCGCCATTGCCCAGGCCCTCAAGCACGCCGGCTTCTGGGCCAACCTGGCCTTCTTCTTCGTGGCCGGCCTGGGCTTGGCGCTTACCCCCTGCGTCTTCCCCATGATCCCCATCCTGTCCGGCATCATCGCCGGCCAGGGCCACAAGGTTTCCCGGGGCCGGGGCTTCGCCCTGTCCATGGCCTACGTCCTTGGGATGGCGGTGACCTACGCCGCGGCCGGCGTCGCCGCCGGACTCACCGGCACCCTGGTATCCACCGCCCTGCAGAATCCCTGGGTCCTGGGGAGCTTCGCCCTGGTCTTCGTGGTGCTGTCCCTGTCCATGTTCGGCTTCTATGAGCTGCAGCTGCCCACGGCCCTGCAGAGCAAGCTTTCGGAAGAGGCGGGCCACCTCCAGGGCGGCCGGGGTATCGGTGTCTTCCTGATGGGCGCCCTGTCGGCCCTCATCGTGGGCCCCTGCGTGGCGGCGCCCCTGGCCGGCGCGCTCCTCTACATCGGCCAGACCCGGGATGCCCTGCTGGGTGGCGCGGCCCTCTTCGTCATGGCCATCGGCATGGGAGTCCCCCTGATCGCGGTCGGCCTCTCGGCCGGCACCCTGTTGCCCCGGGCCGGGGCCTGGATGGAAGCGGTCAAGAAGGCCTTCGGCGTCCTCCTCCTGGGCACCGCCGTGTGGCTGGTGTCACCGGTGCTGCCCGGCCCCGTCCCCATGCTCGCCTGGGCGGTGCTGCTCATCATCCCCGCCATCTACCTCCACGCCCTCGATCCCCTGCCGGCCAATGCCAAGAGCTGGCAGCGCTTCTGGAAGGGGGTGGGGATCGTCATGCTGCTCACCGGCGCGGCGCTCCTTATCGGCGCCCTGGCCGGCGGCCGGGATCCCCTGCAACCTTTAGCCGGCCTACGGGGCCAGGCAGTGGCCGCCGAAGCCAAGAAATTGCCCTTTGAGCGGGTGAAATCGGTGGCCGAACTGGACGCCCGCCTCAAGTCCGCCGGCAGGCCGGTGATGCTGGATTTCTACGCCGACTGGTGCGTGTCCTGCAAGGAGATGGAGCGCTTCACCTTCGCCGATGCCGGCATTCAGGCGAAGCTGGCCGGATTCACCGTGCTCCAGGCGGATGTGACCGCCAACAGCGAAGAAGACAAGGCGCTCCTGGCGCGCTTCGGGCTCTTCGGCCCCCCGGGGATCATCTTCTTCGATGCCGCCGGCAAGGAAGTTTCCGGCGTCCGGGTGGTGGGCTTCCAGGATGCTGCCGCTTTCGGGCAGATCCTGGATAAGGCCACTCGGTCCTGATTACTTGTACTTCTGGTCGATTTCGTAGACCGTCTTCTGCACCAGCCGCTGCACCAGGGAATCCAGGGTCAGGCCGCCCGCTGAGCTTTGCTTGAAGCCCAGCACGGAACTGCCCTTGGCGCCCAGTTCCATCTTTTCCTCGGCATAGCCGGTGGCCATCTGCTCGGTGGTGTTGGCGTTGATGATCTTGTAGCGCATGCCGATGATCCACACGCCGGTGGACTCGTCGGTCTTCACCGAGGAGAGCGCCGCCCCCGCCGCCGCCGCGTTGCGGTTGCCGCCGGCGGCGGCCAGGACATTGCCCAGGGCCGCGCCGTCGAAGCCCTGCTTGGCCTGGGCCACCGGCTCGGCCTTCAGGATGTCGAACTTCACCACCCACTTGGTGGTCTTGAACTTGCCCTTCTGGAGCATCTTGCGGGCCGCCTTGGGGTCGCCCAGGTTGTAGGCAATGGCGAACTCGTTCAGAAGGGGCCCCATGTCGGCCCGCTCCAGGACCTTGAAATTGGCCTTGCCCAGCTCAAGCTCGGCATAGTCGGCGATGTTGTTGGGACCGAACTTCTGGGTGAAGCTGGCGTTGTTGCTCTTCACCTCCCCCGGGATAACCACCAGGGCGGGGCCCTTCTTCTCGGCATTCACGTACTCGATGGGCTTGTACATGGCCTTGTCGGCCATCTCGTTCGCCTGCTGGGAGGTGCTGCTGCCGGCGGTGGGAGAGGGATTGTCGGAATTCGCGGCGCTGTTCGCCCCGGTGCCGGTGGTCTGGCAGGCGGACAGCAGGGTGGCGGCGGACAGGGCAGCAAGGGCACGGCGGATAGGCAACTCGGTGAACTGCATGAAAGACCCCCTTTTTATTTGTAATGACTAAAGAGGTCTATTCTTTCGGAATACCCATCGATCACGCAAGGGGTTCAGGCAAAAGTATCCCAGGCGAAGCGCGCCACCAGTAACCCGACCACCACCAGGAACACCCTGCGGACAAACGCACTGCCATGCTTCAGGGCGAAGTGCGTGCCGACGACCGATCCGCCCACATTGCAGGCGGCCATGGCCAGAGCCAGCCCGGGCAGCCAGTAGCCGTTGGGGATGAAGAAGGCCAGGGCCGCCAGGTTGGTCGCCACATTGACCACCTTGGCCGCCGCCGAGGCGTGCAGGAAGTCGAATCCGAACCAGCGCACGAAAAGGAAGATGAGGAAGCTGCCGGTGCCGGGGCCGAAGAAGCCGTCGTAGAAGCCGATCACCGCCCCCAGGAGGCTGGCGAAGACCAGCTCCCGATGGCCGGCGTGGGCGGGCCGGTGGGTCTGGCCGAAGTCCTTGCGGCTAAGGGTGTAGGCCGCCGCCAGGATCAGCAGAACCAGGATGAGGGGGCGCAGGGCGTCCTTGGGCAGCCAGGCCACCGCCGCCGCACCTACGTAGGAAAAGGCGAAGGCCCACAGGGCCGCGGGCAGGATGGTGCGCCAGGGCATGACTACCCGGCGAGCGTAGCGCCAGGTGGCGTTGGCGGTGCCCACCACGCTGGCCGACTTGTTGGTGCCGAAGAGGGTCGCAGGGCTGGCGTCGGGATAGGCGGCGAAGAGGGCGGGAATCTGGATGAGCCCGCCGCCCCCCACCACGGAATCCACCCAGCCGGCCAGGAAGGCCGCGGGCAGCAGGAAGAGGGCACCGGCCGCCCAGTTCTCCACGGCCTTACTTGCCGATGCAGAAGCGGCTGAAAATGACTCCGAGGAGGTCGTCCGCCGTGAATTCCCCGGTGATTTCCCCCAGGGCCTGCTGGGCCAGGCGCAATTCCTCGGCGAAGAGTTCGAGGGCGGGGACCGGGCCTTCCACCACGGTGCGGGCGGCATCGATATGCTCCCGGCCCAGGGCCAGAGCCCGCAGGTGCCGTTCCCGGGCGATGAAGACATCTTCCGCTTGGTGCCAGCCGGCGATGGCCAGCAGTTCCTTCTGGAGGAGGGCGATGCCCTGGCCTTCCCTGGCGGACAGGGAGATGGCCACTCCGTCGGCTTCGTCATGGCGTTCCGGCGTGCCGCCCACCAGGTCGATCTTGTTGCGCACGGTAATGCGCTTCAGGTTGGCCGGAAGGCGGTCCAGGATGGCCCGGTCGGCATCCGTGGCGCCGCTGCGGGCATCCACCAGGAGGAGCACCACGTCGGCCCGTTCGATCTCCTTCCAGGTGCGCTCGATACCGATTTTCTCCACCTCGTCCTCAGTCTCCCGGAGACCGGCCGTATCGATGATGTGGAGCGGTATGCCCTCGATCTGGATGGAGGATTTCAGCGCATCCCGGGTGGTGCCGGCGATGGGGGTGACGATAGCCAGCTCGTCGCCAGCCAGGCGGTTGAGCAGCGACGACTTGCCCACATTGGGCTGGCCGGCCAGGACCACGTGCAGGCCGGACTGTAAGAGCTTGCCCTGGCCCGCCCGGTCGAAAATTTCGGAGAGCTTCGACTGAAGCCGCTCCAGCCGACCGAAGGCATCGGCGGCCTGGAGGAAGTCGATTTCCTCCTCGGGGAAATCCAGGGTCGCCTCCACCAG
>JBLNBI010000046.1:0-3276 GCA_050259815.1 Actinomycetota bacterium
GGCAAGGACGAGGCGGCGGACAAGCCGACCTACGTGAGCCTCCTGGGCCTGGCCGATGCCAAGGCCTACGCCGAAGAACTGCGCACCGACGCCCTCGCCGCCCTCGCCTCCTTCGGCGACCGGGGCCGCCGCCTCCATGAACTGGCCGACTTCATCTGCCATCGGCAATTCTGACGATGCCCTGCACAAACAATAACATCCTCGAAAGCATCAACGACCCCTGCGACCTGCGCCGCCTGGACAGGAAGGATCTGCCCCGGCTGGCCGACGAGATGCGCACCTTCCTCATCGATTCCGTCTCGAAGACGGGCGGCCACCTGTCCTCCAATCTGGGGACGGTGGAACTGACCATCGCCCTGCACTACGTCTTCGACACCCCCCACGACCGCCTGGTCTGGGACGTGGGTCACCAGTGCTACGCCCACAAGGTGCTCACCGGCCGCCGTGCCGGCATGGCTCAACTGCGCATGCACGGCGGGGTTTCCGGCTTCCCCAAGCGTAGCGAGAGCGAATACGACACCTTCGGGGTCGGCCACTCCTCCACCTCCATCTCCGCCGCCCTGGGCATGGCCCTGGCCGCCAAACAGAAGGGCGAGAGCCGCAAGGTGGTGGCCGTCATCGGCGACGGCGCCATGTCCGCGGGCATGGCCTTCGAGGCCCTCAACAACGCCGGCGTGGCCGACGCCGACATGCTCGTCATCTTGAACGACAACGACATGTCCATTTCCCCGCCGGTGGGGGCGCTGAACAAGTACCTGGCGCGGCTGCTGTCCGGCCGCACCTACAACGCCGCCCGGAAGGGCGCCGAAAAGGTGCTGGAATTCGCCCCGCCGCTCCTGGAGCTGGCCCGCCGCGCCGAGGAGCACGTCAAAGGCATGATCGCCCCCGGGACGCTGTTCGAGGAATTCGGCTTCAACTACATCGGCCCCATCGACGGCCACGACCTGGACGCCCTGGTGCCGACCCTGGAGAACCTGAAGAAGCTCAAGGGCCCCCAGTTCCTCCACGTCATCACCAAGAAGGGCCAGGGCTACAAGCTGGCCGAGGCCGACCCGATCCTCTACCACGGCGTTTCCAAGTTCCAGCCCGACCAAGGTATCCAGACCGGCAAGGGGGGCGGCAAGCTCACCTATACCCAGGTATTCGGCGACTGGCTGTGCGACATGGCTGCTGCCGACCCGCGTCTGGTGGGCATTACACCTGCCATGCGGGAAGGTTCCGGCATGGTGCGCTTTGCCGCCGAATACCCGGACCATTACTACGACGTAGGCATCGCCGAGCAGCACGCTGTCACCTTCGCCGCCGGCCTTGCCTGCGAGGGCCTGAAGCCGGTGGTGGCCATCTATTCCACCTTCCTGCAGCGGGGCTACGACCAACTGGTCCACGACGTCGCCCTGCAGAACCTGCCCGTGGTCTTCGCCATCGACCGGGGCGGTCTGGTGGGCGCCGACGGCCCCACTCACCACGGCACCTTCGACCTCTCCTTCCTGGCCTGCATCCCGAATATGGTGATCATGGCCCCGGCCGACGAGGCTGAATGCCGCCAGATGCTCACCACCGCCTTCCGGCTTGATTGCCCGACTGCGGTGCGCTACCCCCGCGGCGGCGGCACCGGTGCCGTGCCTTCCACCCACCTCGACACCCTGCCGGTGGGCAAGGGCAAGGTTTTGCGGGAGGGGAAAAGCGGCGTCGCCCTCCTCGCCTTCGGCAGCCTGGTCCCGGCCGCCCTGGCGGCCGGTGAGGAGCTGGACGCCACCGTCGTCAATATGCGTTTCGTGAAGCCCGTCGATGCCGAGCTCATCGCGCAACTCACCGGGAACCATTCCCTGCTGGTGTCTGTCGAAGAAAACGCCGTCATCGGGGGGGCCGGGGCGGAGATTCAACGCGTCCTGGAAGAACAGTGCCTTAATGTGCCTTTGCTGCGCCTGGGCCTGCCGGATCGCTTCATCGACCACGGCGAACAGGGACAATTACTTGCCGAACTCGGCCTCGACAAAGATGGCATCGTTCGCGCCGTGAAGGCGCGCCAAGCCCATGGAAAATGAATAAATGACCGAATCCCAACTCACCATTCCCGACGTCCAGAACTCCGCCGACACGCGGCAACTCGCCATCAACAAGGTAGGCATCAAGTCCATCCGCCACCCGGTGAAGGTGCGGGACAAATCTGCCGGCGTTCAGCACACCATCGCGGTGTTCAACATGTACGTCGGGCTGCCCCACAACTTCAAGGGCACCCACATGTCCCGCTTCGTGGAAATACTCAACGGCCACGAGCGCGACATATCCGTGGAGAGTTTCCCGGTCATGCTGAAGGAAATGGTGGAGCGCCTCGAAGCCGAAACCGGCCATATCGAGATGAGCTTCCCCTACTTCATCAATAAGACGGCCCCGGTGTCCGGCGTCCAGAGTCTGATGGACTACGACGTCACCTTCATCGGCGACATCTGCCACGGCGAGATCGCCACTTCCGTGAAGGTCGTGGTGCCGGTGACCAGCCTGTGCCCCTGCTCCAAGAAGATTTCAGAGCGGGGAGCCCACAATCAGCGCTCCCACGTCACCATCACCGCCCGCACCAACGAATTCGTGTGGATCGAGGAAATCGTCCAACTGGTGGAGCAGGAAGCATCCTGCGAGCTTTTCGGCCTCCTGAAGCGCCCCGACGAGAAGTTCGTCACCGAGCGGGCCAACGACAATCCCAAATTCGTGGAAGACATGGTGCGGGACGTGGCCGCGCGCCTCAACGCCGACCGTCGCATCGACGCCTACGTGGTGGAATCCGAGAACTTCGAGTCCATCCACAATCACTCCGCCTACGCCCTGATCGAGCGGGACAAGAAACGGGAAGGCCGACACCCGTAAATCTACGGTTCATCGAAACAAAAAAAGGGCGCCGATGGCGCCCTTCCTATTTCTGCCTCAAGGCTAAGCTTAGCCAGCCTTGCGCTCGAGCTTTTCCTTGATACGGGCGGACTTGCCGGAACGCTGACGCAGGTAGTACAGCTTGGCACGACGCACGTCGCCGCGGCGCTTCACTTCAACGGAAGCCACCAGCGGGGAGTAGGTCTGGAAAGTACGCTCGACGCCTTCACCGGAAGAGATCTTGCGGACGATGAAGGAAGAGTTCAGGCCGCGGTTACGCTTGGCGATGACGACGCCTTCGTAAGCCTGCAGACGCTCGCGGTTGCCTTCCTTGACCTTCACCTGGACGACGACGGTGTCGCCGGGGGCGAATTCAGGGATGGTCTTGCCCAGGCGGGCGATTTCTTCTTGCTC
>JBLNBI010000047.1:0-40829 GCA_050259815.1 Actinomycetota bacterium
CTGCGCCACCGAATTCCTGGACACCATCACCCCCCAGTACACCGCCGACCTCATTTCCTGGGGCGCCATCGGCGCCCGCACCACCGAATCCCAGGTGCACCGGGAACTGGCTTCCGGCCTCTCCTGCCCGGTGGGCTTCAAGAACGGCACCGACGGCAATATGCGCATCGCCGTGGATGCAATCCGTGCCGCCCAGTCTCCCCACCACTTCCTGTCGGTAACCAAGTCCGGCCATACCGCCATCGTCTCCACGGTGGGCAACGAGGACTGCCACGTCATCCTGCGGGGCGGCAAGGAGCCCAATTTCGATGCGGCCTCCGTGGATGCCGCCGCCAAGGAAATCGCCGCCGCCGGCCTGGCCGCCAAGCTGATGGTGGACTTCTCCCACGGCAATAGCCGCAAGCAGTACAAGCTCCAGATGGAAGTCTGCGAGGACGTCTGCAAGCAACTCGCCGCCGGCGAGGAGCGCATCATGGGCGTCATGGTGGAGTCCCACCTGGTGGAAGGCCGCCAGGACCTGTCTCCCGACAAGGCGCTGGATTACGGCAAGAGCGTCACCGACGCCTGCATCGGCTGGGATGACAGCATCACCCTTCTGGATCAACTGGCCGCCGCCGTGCGTGCCCGCCGGGTGGCTGAAGCGGCAGAGTAAGACGAGCCGGGGCGGAGATCAGCCGCCGAAGTGGATCTGGTACTTCGCCCCGTTCGAGAACAGGCAGGCCCCGGTGCCCCGGGCAGCCGCAGTGAGCACGTACTCGCAACTGAGGTAGGTGCCCCGGTTGCCAGCGGCGTTGGCAATACCGCGGCGGCCGATGGCAGGACTACGGCCGTCGCCGTAAACCTGGCGATAGACGGTTCCGAAACCCGGGTAATCGTTGCCTACCCGGCTGGCCTCCCCTTGCAGAACCTCCCCTCCGCTCGTCAGGGAGAAACTGCCGTGGCCGTTCAGGCCATCGGTCACCTGGGCGGTCAGCGCCCCCATCTTCCCCGCGACGTCGTTGATCGGGTAGAGCCTGGCCTGCAACTGGACAGGTTGGGGCTGGGCCGCCGGGATGGCAATGTTTTCTCCTCCGACGGTGCTGGGATAAATCACCGGCGGCGGGTTGCGGGCATCGATGGGCACGACATAGCAGCCGGTCAAGGACAGGGCGAGACCGGCGGCGGCGAGGGCGGGGAGCTTCATGGCAATCTCCAGGCGGGTTAGCGATGGACCCACTATGGAATGCCCCGCTGCCTGGTTCAATGTGCCGACGCGAAGTGGCTGCTTATGATGCTAGAGTATCGGCGAACGATACTCCAAAGGCTTCGCCATGCCCTTCCCCTCCCTGTTTGACGCCCTCAAGGCCCATTTCAAGGCCCGGGGGCTGACCTATGCGGATGTGGCCGCCGCCCTGGATATTTCAGAGGCCACGGTCAAGCGGATCTTTTCCACCCGGGACTGTTCCCTGGCCCGCCTCGCTCAGTTCTGCGACCTGGTGCAGGTGGATATCGCCGAACTGGCCCGTTCGGCGCCCCGGCAGAAGCGCCTCATCAACGAACTGACTTGGAAGCAGGAGGAGGAGCTGACCGCCGACGAGCGGTTCTTCCTGGTCGCCGTCTGCGCCCTTGCCCAGATGACGGTGGACGACATGGTCGCGGCCTACCGTATCGAGCGGCCCGAGTGCATCGCATTGCTGTTGCGGCTGGAGCACCTGGGTCTGTTGGAAGTCCATCCCAACGATCGCATCCGGCTGTGCGTGTCCCGCACCTTCGCCTGGATTCCCAACGGGCCGATCATGCGCCGCATGGCGGCCATGGCGGAGGATTACTTCGACCATCCCTTCGCTGGGCCGGGGGAGTTCATGCGCATCATCAGCGCCCGGCTGTCCCGCTCCGCCAGCATCGCCCTGGTGACCCGCCTGGAGCAGATCGCCCGGGAATACGCCGAGCAGCACTCGGCCGATGCGACCCTGCCCCTGGACCAGCGGCCGGCCCTGAGCGTCTGCCTGGCGGTGCGCCAGTGGGAGCCGGCCCTGTTCCGGAAGATGCTGAGGGAGCCGGCCCGGTAAGGTTTAGGCGGCGTTCTTGCCCTTTTGCCAGAGCACGTCGCCCTGGCCGCCGAAGCGGTTGAGGCTGCGGCCCAGGATGAAGAGCAGGTCGGACAGGCGGTTGAGGTAGCGGCGGGCGTTGTCGGGCACCGCTTCCTCGCTGTGGAGACGCACTACGGAGCGCTCGGCCCGGCGGCAGACGGTGCGACAAAGGTGGGCGAGGGCGGCGGCCCGGGTGCCCCCCGGCAGGATGAATTCCTTGAGCCGCGGCAGGTCGGCGTTGAACTCTTCCACCAGTTCCTCCAGTCGTGCCACCTGGGCGTCCTTGATGATGGTCATGCCGGGCAGGCAGAGTTCGCCCCCCAGGTCGAAAAGATCATGCTGGATGTCGATGAGGGCCGTCCGTACGGATTCCGGCATCTCTTCGCAGAGGAGCACGCCGAGGCTGGAGTTAAGTTCATCCACCTCGCCGATGGCGTCGATGCGCAGGCTGTCCTTGGTGGTGCGGGAGCCATCCCCGAGGCCGGTGCTGCCGCTGTCGCCGGTGCGGGTGACGATTTTGGAAAGGCGGTTGCCCATGGTCGTTCCTTATACGTAGGCGTCGTTCGGCGCCGAATCTGCTGGTCTGGTTTTCATGAGAACGCCTCCGGAAAACCGAAGTTCTGCGATTGTGCGGAAGGCGGTCAAGCGCAGAATTCTACACAGCAAACGCCACGACGATTGTCCGCGGTGGAGTCTAGTGGCTGGAAACGAAGCAACCCACGACTTGATAGCGATTGAAGCTCATTCCCCCCGCAACCCTGACTTTCCCGGCAATCACCCATGCATGCGCTTCCAGAGGCGAGTTCGCTCCTTCTCTGCGAACGCCGAAGAGAAAACAGTAGGGGATGTTCCAGAGGCCCAGGAGGATTCGTGCTGTCATCGCCTCGTTGAAGCAATTCGATACCCACGGCGTATATCTGCTAGCCAGCATGACCACTCGCGCTATGGAAAACGCCCGCGCCTCCTTGTCGGAATCGAGAAGTGGCGTCCAGGGTGCGGTACCCGCGCGGCTGCCCAGGCTGGGCGCCAGGAAACGGAACGGGATGACGAGGATGCATAGGCGGCAGATGCCGAGGAGCACCCATGTTGGGAAGAACCATGCCCTCTCGAAGTACGGATGGCGCCTGAAGCTGTGTATCTTGCGGGCGAGTTTCGAAAGCATCGGCTCGGAACGGGGAAGGGCGCAGGGGGCGGGATAGGGAGATTTTACTCGAGCGGCATGGCGTCAGGCCAAGATCGAGGGCTCTTCAAGAGGGGGCTCTCTGGAAACGGCGATTGAATTGATCTGGGCTGAAGGCGCTGGATACAATCGAGCATCCTGAATAATGCCACCTAAATTTCGGCCCAGTGGATTTCAAGACTTACGCAAAGGCGAAACTCCGGGGTATTCCGGGAGCGGTGCCTCTGTTACGCCTGTGCAGGCTGGTACTTCCCCGTTATCGCAGCGAATGGCGCCTTGCCCGCTCAAGGCCGGACTCTTTGTTTCAGCCATTCGGAACGACGGGGCTTGATCGCTATCCCAGTGTCTTTTCCTTCCTGCGCGACCGGATGCCGAAAGGCGCGCCACTTCGTATCCTGTCCTACGGCTGTTCGACGGGAGAAGAGGTGCTTACGCTCCGGCGCTATTTTCCGGACGCCGAGATCGTCGGGATCGATATCAATCCGTACAACATCTCGGTTTGCCTCAAGAAGCAGAAGCGCAGCCGCGACTCGCGCCTGCGTTTTGTTCATGCCGGATCGCCGCAGGCCGAAACCGGGGCCTCCTATGACGCAATTCTCTGCATGTCGGTCTTGCGCCACGGAGGATTGAGCGTGAAGCAGCCGGAGGAGTGTTCCCACCTGATACGCTTTACCGACTTCGAAAGAGTCGTGTCGGAATTGGGCAGGTGCTTGAAGCCAGGCGGCTTTCTGGCAATCGCCAACAGCAATTTTCGCTTTGCCGATACGGCGACGGCAGCGGATTTCGAGGTGGCATTCTGCATGGAGGCGAAAGCAGCTCGTGCGATTTCGCCGATATATGACAAACAAAACGTCAGGCTGGGTGGCGTGACCTACAACGACGTAATCTTTCGAAAACGGCTGGAAATCTAAGGCGAATCCGGTATGCGGCCGGGATTGTGTGTATTTGCCGGGGTAGCCGCCAATCAGTAGGCTGACTGGAAGCTCGGACGGACGTCGTGGAATTTCGAGCGCCGGGGAAGAGGTCCTCGAATCTCGGCTACTATTCGCGTCATGATGACAAATAGGTCTTGCGGCGACGTGCATGCCAATAGCGGCGATGCCTTCAGCCTTTATTTGAGGGAATTCCTGAGGTTCAATCCACCGGCCATGGGGCGCGTGGTCTTGCTCAATGTGGCGACGGCCTGGATCGAGGGGGCGGGAATGATATTGCTCCTCCCTCTGCTTACCCTGGCCGGCGTTTTTGGCAGAAAGGGTGACGAGTCCTCCTTGGCCGGTGATGCCCTGGCGAGCTTGGGATTCAAGTGGAGCATCGAAGCAGCCTTGGCCGTGTTCGTTGTGCTCATTGCTTTGCAGTCGTGGCTTGTCCTGCACCGTGACCGGGAAAGCCGCGCGCTGCACTTGCGCTTCTCCGACAGTCTGCGGCAACGGCTGTACGCCGCGATTGCCGGAGCGCGCTGGAGTTTCTTGCTGGAGCGTCACAGCGGCGAGCTTCTCAATGTGCTGACGACCGAGGTGCAGCGCATTGGCACAGGCACCCACTTTCTCGTTCGCGTCTTTACGGTTTCCCTATCCGCTCTGGCATACGCGTTCGTCGCTTTTCGCATGTCCCCCGGTCTTGCGTCCCTTGCCGTGGTGACCTGTGTGCTTCTCTGGCTGCTGCTGCGAAGCACGGATAGTTTGAGCAGGCGGAGCGGAGCCCTGTTGGGGGAGGCAAACCGCAATCTTTTTTCCCGTACTCAGGATTTTTTGTCAGCCCTGAAGCTCGTCAAGATACATGGCGAAGAGGCCGGGAATATCAACCGATTTTGCCGTGCAGTGGACGTGGTTACGGATCGTTTCGAGGACTTCCACAAGGCAAACACTCGCGCACAGATGGCCTTTCGCATCGGCGGGGCGCTGGCACTCGCGATACTGACTTATGTTGCGCTGGAACTGATGAAGTTGACCCCGGCTCGGCTGCTGGTGATGCTGGCCATCTTCGTGCGCATGCTTCCCCAGGTTGCGGAAATCTCGAATGGCCGTCAGCAACTCCTCCATATGCTGCCCGCCTTCGAAGCGTGGCACGCGTTGCTCGCGGCCTGCGAAAAGCGACGCGATACGATGGCCGCGGCTGGCGTAGCGGCTCCGATGACCGAGGGCATCGTGCTGGATCGAGTCGATTTCAGCCATGGGCGCTCCCATCTCCACATCCACATCGAGAGCCTGTCCATCCCCGCCATGGCGACTACGGCAATCGTCGGTGAGTCCGGTGCGGGTAAATCAACGCTGCTGGACCTCTTAAGCGGGCTCCTGGCGCCGGATAGCGGAGACGTCCGGGTCGACGGAGTTCCCCTGGGACAGGTGCCGGGGTGGCGTCGAAGCATCGCCTATGTGCCGCAGGAAACGTTGATCCAGAGTGGCACTATTCGCGAGAACCTGGCGTGGGGCAACGATGTGCCGGGCGACGGGGACCTCTGGCATGCGCTCTCCCTGGCAGCTCTTGATGGGCTGGTCCGGAGATTGCCTAATGGCCTGGATACGGAGGTGGGGGAGCGAGGGGTGAAGCTTTCCGGGGGGGAGAAGCAACGCCTCGCGCTCGCTCGTGCGCTACTCAGAAAACCGACTTTACTGATCCTCGACGAAGCTACCAGTGCCCTCGACCCAGACAATCATCGGCTGGTGCTGGATACGATCAGGAGCCTGCATGGCAGCATGACGGTGCTGGTCGTCACCCATCGGCACGACGAACTGGCCGGCCTGATCGATGGGGTGGTGGAGGTGGACAACGGTATCGTCGGGGCATGGCGCATGGCGGACGAGGTCGTGGCGTGATCAGGATGGCATTTCCGCCGGGGGGGCAGGCGATCCTCAATGCGTTGAATGCCAATTCCCCAGCGCCGGCCTTGCCTGAGAACGAGGAAGAGTGGCAGCAGTTCCTCGACCTCGTCGTCATGCATCGGCTGGGTCCCCTGATGCATGAGCGACTGGCGCAAGGTCCCTTGGGGAGGGCGATGCCGGCGTCGGTCAAGGAATGGCTCCGGGAATCACACCGCAGGACGACGCTCCGCAATCTCGGCATTTGCCGGCAATTGGTGACGGTGACCCGTCTGCTCCGCGACGCAGGCATCCCATCAGTGGCGCTGAAGGGGGCATTTCTTGCCTTTTTCGCCTATCGAGCCCCGGGGCTAAGGCCCATGCGCGACCTCGATCTGCTTGTTCAGCCCCAGGATGCGGTGCGTGCTTTCGAGGTCATGAAATCCCACGGGTACCGGGCGGGCTTCGACGGCGCGCCGGAAGCCTACTTCGCCGACCGGATACATCTTCCTCCGCTGGTGGGGCCGGAGGGGATTGCGTTGGAACTGCACCATCGGTTGACGCCCCCCGACTTGCCCCATTTCAGGGGATTCGAAGCGCACCTGTGGTCTCGCTGCATCCGGAAAACCTTGGGGGGCATGGAAATTCTGTTTCCCCGAGGGGAAGATATGCTGCTGCACCTGTGCGTCCATGCCGCCCTTGATCATCAGCTTGACCTTGGCCCACTCGCTTTGATGGACATCGCCATGCTTATCGAGGCGGAAAGCCTGGATTGGCACGATTTCCTGCGCTGCGTCGACGATGGCCATTGGCGGCGGTGCGTCCTGCCCCCCCTGTATCTGGCGGAACGCCATCTCGGAGCGAAAGTCCCCCGGGCGGTCATCGACGCGCTTGGCGCAGGGGAAGGTTCCGCTGATTGGGTCGGCGATGCCGAGTATCTGCTTTTCTCCGATTCCAGGGATCACAGGGTCCTCGACTATGGGGTTCAGGACATGCTCTATTCGCCGCGGTGGTCTGAAAGGCTGGCGCGGCTGGTCGGAGCGGCGTTTCCTCCCCGGACTGTCATTGCCCGTCATTTTCCTGTCCGTTCCGACTCGGTATCGGCCTACCTCTACTATCCCCGGCGTTGGTATCGCCTGGTCACCGGCAAGTTGCCGGCCTTGCTGAGGGTGCATTCCGGCGGTGCCGCGTCCTTGCGTCAGTTGGCGATACGGCGCAGAGCCTTCCTCAAGTGGCTAAACGAGGAGTCCTAGAACAATGGGCTGGGAGTGAGCGTTCTGCCTTCCGGCCCGGGTATCCAAGTGGTTTGCGCCAGAATCCCTTGTGGACTGGGTCCGTTGCGATGCTTCTTTATCAATGATTATGATGTTAGTATTGACCGGCTATGAAGCTGGAATTTGCATGACCTTTTGAACCTTTGGGGGAGCTATGGAGCGCAATGGCAGATTGGGTGCGTGGATGGTGGCGCTGTTCCTGGTTTTTGAGATGGGGGTAGCGTCTGCCCAGGCTAACGATATCAACGCTTCGCTGGCAGCCATCCGGAATGAGGCGGCCAAGGTGAATTCCTCGACCGGAGCCGAGAGAGAGTCCGCAAGACAGACCTTGCTGAGGTCTGTTGGAAGCGCCATGGCAAAGGCGAAGACCCCCGAGGAGATTTCGGCGATTCTGACGGCAGCGCTGACGGCTGCTCCTGCCGAGGTGGTTGCGATTACCCGGGTGGCAGTCGCGGCCGCTCCAGCCCATGCCGTGGAAATCGCCGTAATCGCGTTGAACGGCGTAACTGACCAGGGCCAGCGGGTTGCAATCGTCAATTCTGCGGTTGCGACCTTCAATGCTTCCCGACGTGACGAAGCCACCTCTGCAACGCTGCAAAGCCTGCTGACGCAAGTTCCCGCCGTTCAGCAGTCCAAGTCCCCGCACCAGGAAGCCGACCCCGGCGTGATCAGTGTCCCAACCCATCAGCCGCCGCCGACGCCTGCATCGACGGGTAATGGAAGGGTGAGCCCATCCTGAAGAGCGCTCTTGTGCGCTATTTTTTAGGGTTGCGGCTTTTGAACTGGCCGCAGGTGGAAACGGTGGTATCGAATAAATAGGCGGTTGCGAAATGAAAAATAATAATGCCCTGATCGGGCTGGTATTCGCATGGGCGGGGCTCGTGGCAGGGGGCGCCCAGGCGGCGCCTGATGAGAAGATGGGTTCGGCCGTTTCCGAAGACTCGGCGGCGCCTGTCCTGCACGCGGGCGGAGCTTCCTTTTATCCTGGCATTTCCCTCGTCGAGATGCACAACGACAACCTGCTCAAGCGGGACGTCAACAAGATATCGTCCAACGTCACCGTGCTCAGCCCGTCGATGCTGATGCAGGCGAAGTCCGCCGCCAATGTGTATTCCCTGGGCTATCGGGCGGACATTGGCCGTTATGCAAGCAGTTCTCCCGACAATTTCGAAGACCAGAGCCTGTGGGGCGTCGCCGACCTGTCTCTGTCGTCCCGTGCTTCCGTTCGCCTCAATCCGCAGTTCACTATCGGGCATGACGAGCGCGGCAGCACCTACTCGGCCCTGACCCAGGTTCCCAATACCTGGCACAAGGCGGGGGGCGAGGGACAGTTCGCCTACGGCACTGAGGACTCGAAAGGCCGGATCGTCGTGGACGCGAGCTTCTATGACGTGAAGTACCAGAACAACCGCGCCGTCACCACGGCTTTCGACAAAACCATGGCCGGCATCGGCGGGACTTTCTATCTTCGCATGGCGCCAAAGACCTTCGCCTTCGTCCAGGCAAGCGACCTGCGCATCGAATACGATGATGCGGCGAGCAAACACCTGACCGGCAACGAGGATCGCCTCATGCTCGGCGTGACCTGGAAAGCGACGGCACAGACGACTGGGACCTTCAAGGCCGGCATGTTGCAGAAGCGGTTCGATAACGGCACCCATCCCACTTTCCGGGGAGGGAGTTGGGAAGGTGGCGTCCGCTGGAGCCCGCGTGAGTTCGTCCGCCTGGATGTGACTTCCCTGCGGAAGACCATGGAATCGACGGGGATCGGAAGTTTCGTGCTGATCACCAATCATTCCGCAGACTTGGCGTATGACCTGACCGAGCGCTCGACCGTCCATTTGGTTGGTGGGAAGCTGAGGGAAGAATTCCACCAGACTGGCCGCGTCGACAATACGCCGTCCTACGGCCTGAAGGCCGACTACAAATTGCGCAATTGGCTCAAGGTCGGTGCGGATTACACGAGGGCCGTCAAGTCGTCGTCCGGCTTTACGGGGCTCAATCCCGAGTACCACAACAATATTTTCTCGGTGTATCTCCGTTCGGAACTCTAATCGACGTTCCGAAGTCGCGCCCGGGCCCGTCGGCCTGGGGCGCGAAGGCTCGGGGTGGCTTTGTTCAGGTGTGAAATGTTCATCAGGTGGTTAGTTGTCCTTTCCCTGCTGTTCCTGGTCCGCGTATCGCTGGCGGCGGATCCGGGGGCTTCCCATTATCGGCTCGGTACGGGCGATGTCATCAGCGTTGCCGTTTTCGATGAAAAGGAGCTGAGCCTGGAGAAGATCAGGCTCGGCGATTCCGGGGTGGTGTCCTATCCGATGCTGGGAGATATCCAGGTCAAGGGGCTGACGGTCCTGGAACTGCAGCAGAAGGTGACGACCGGGCTGAAGGCCTACCTGATCAACCCCCAGGTCACCATCCTGGTCGACCAGTATCGTGACTTCTTTATCAATGGCCAGGTCAACAAGCCGGGCAACTATCCTTATCAGCCCGGGCTGACCGTGCGCAAGGCCGTGTCCATTGCGGGCGGGTTCAAGGATCGCGCCGACAAGGACACCTTTGTCATCGTCCGCGAAAGCCATGACAAGCAGGCTCCCGTGAAGGGCAACCAAGGAACGTTGCTGGAGCCCGGCGACATCGTCACCGTCGAAGAAAGCTTCTTCTGATGAACCGAGAAACTCGTGAGATGGGAGCCGTAGCGGCTACCGTGGCATCCGATTTGTCCGATTATTGGCTGCTGATCAAGCGCCATCGTGGCCAGATCCTTCTTCTGACCCTGCTGGTCACGGTCTTGGCTGCCTTGGCGGTCTTTCAGATGACGCCGATCTATCGCGGGACCGCGATGTTGCAGATCGAGAACATCAAGAACCGGGTGATGACCCTGAACGACCTGTACTCGGGGCAGCGCGACGCGGTGGAGGCTTTCAACTCCCAGGTGCAGATTCTCCGTTCCCGCTCCATTGCCGAGCGGGTGATCCGCAAGCTGAATCTGGCCCAGCACCCGGCAATGGCATTGGGCGACTCCAAGGGTATGTCGGAAGCGGAGCGGATGGAGCGGCTCGTGAACCGGGTATCCGGCTCGCTGACCATCGAGCCGGTCCTGAGAAGCCAGATCGTCAAGGTCAGCTTCGATTCGCCGGATAGGGAATTGGCTGCGAGCGTGGCCAACGCGGTCGTGGACGCGTATGTCGACAGCGATCTGGAGTCCCGGGCGGAAATGACCCAGAAGGCAAATGGCTGGTTGCTCGGCCGGATCGAATCCACCCGCGCGCGGTTGGCGGAGTCGCAGCAGGCCCTGCAGCGTTACCGTGAACAAGAGAACATCCTCGACAACAAGGGCGTAGTCCTGAGCGGTACGGGCAAGCAGTTCGAGCAGGTGGCAACCCAGTTGATCTCCGCCCGGATGCGGTTTGCCGAAGCCGAGGGAGCCTACAACCAGGTGAAGGGTCACCGGGGGGAGCCGCCCGAAAAGCTCGAGTCCATCCCGGCCGTGCTGAAGGATTCCACGGTTCGGCAGATGAAGAGTGTGGAAACCGAGGCTCTGGCGAAGGTCAACGAGTTCCGGGGGCGCTATGCGCCGGCGCATCCGAAGATGATGGCGGCGGAGGCTGAGCTGAAGTCGGCACGCGATTCCCTCGCCCGGGCCATCGAGGCGGTTGTCGATGGCATCTATCGCGAGTACGAACTGGCGCGTGCCAACGTCAATGCCGCTGCCAGCGCCAAGGCCCAGACCCAGTCCGAGATCCAGACCATCTCCCGCAAGGAGTCCCAACTGAGCGTGCTGCAGCACGAAGTGGACAGCAATCGCCAGCTCTACGACAACCTGGTCAATCGGGCCAAGGAAACCGAAGCGACGGCCAACCTGCAGTCCACTGCCGGGCGCCTGATCGATCCGGCGGTTCCGCCCCTGGCGCCCATCAAGCCGCAGAAGATCAAGATCATCGGCGGCGCGGCCCTGTTCGGACTGTTCGTCAGCGTGATACTGGTTTTCCTTCGGGATTACCTAAACAACACCATCCGTTCCGAGCAGGATGCCGAACACCGGCTCCGCACCGGCGTGCTTGCCGTCGTGCCCCTGGTCGGTAAGAAAGAGGGAGGGGACAATCCTTCGTCGATGTTCCTGGGGCAGCCGGATTCGGTGTTTGCCGAATCCATCCGCGGCCTGCGGACGTCCGTACTGCTGTCCGCCATCGACGAGCCCCATCGTGTCGTGATCGTTACCTCCACCGTTCCGGGTGAGGGAAAGACCACCGTCGCCATCAACCTGGCGCAGGCCCTGGGGCAGCTCAAGCGCGTACTGCTGGTCGATGCGGACATGCGCCGGCCGAGTATCGGCAAGAATCTGGGCGGCGACGTGCTCAACGGCAACGGGCTGGTGGAGTTCCTGGCCGGCGAGGCGCCGCTGCAGGAATGCATTCAGCCGACGGCCAATCCCAACGTTTCCGTCCTGCCGGCCGGCAAGCGGCTCAATTCTCCGCTGGAACTCATCTCCTCCCAGCGTTTCGCCGATACCATCAACCAGCTCAAGGAGAGCTTCGATGTCGTCTTGATCGACTGCCCGCCGATCAAGCCGGTCAGCGATTCCCTGGTCATTTCCCGCTATGCCAACGCGGTGCTCTACGTGGTCAAGACCGACGGTGCGCCCCATCAACTGATCAGCACCGCCATCGGCAGCCTGCGGGATGTCGGGGCGCCTCTGCTCGGCGTCGTGCTCAATCAGATGGACCTGCAAAAAGCCCATGGTTACGGGTCTTACTCCTACCAGTACAAATATGCCTACGGCAAGGAGCCGGTGAAGCCGTCCAGGAGCTTCCTGGGTATCAAGGTATGACCGTGCGTGATGAGGCTTAGCGTTCCCAGCGGCATCCTCGGGGTCCTGGTTTCTTTCTTCATCCTGTTGTCGGCAGTCCGCATTGGGGCTGCCGATTTGCTTTACGGACACGCCCGGGAGGAACTTGCCACCTGGACGCCCGGTGCGGCCGGCGGGGCTTCCCTGGACCGGATATCCCGGGGGCTGGACCTGGCCGGTCGGCTCTCGCCGGATGATCCCGATCGCTACGAAGGTCTGGCACGGCTGGCGCTGACCCGTGCCGGACAGCCCGGGGCGAGTCCCGAGGAACGCGCGGGCCTCCTCCGCCAGGGCTTGGCGGCGATAAGGGAGGCGGTCGCTTTGCGGCCTGGGTCGGCGTACGGTTGGGCAATCGAGCTGCTCGTGAAGAAGGAGTTGGGGGAGCACGATGAGGCTTTCCGGCGGGCGCTGCGCATGACGGCCAGACTCGGGCCATGGGAGCCGGAACTCCAACGCATCGTCGTGGATGCCGGCCTGGAGGCCTGGACGGATCTGCCGGAGGCGGAGCAGGCCGTGGTGATGCAGGTCTTGCTGCACGGCATGAAGCGGCAGCCGTCGGCGATGCGGGCAATTGCCGAAAAGCACGCGCCACGCTGCGGCGGCGGGGAGGGCAATTGTCCGCGATGAGTTCGTCCGCCCGCTACGAGGACCGTCTTTTCCTGGCCTTCGTGGCCTTCCTGGTCTGGCTGCCGCTGCCCTTGGGCAGCAACCGCCCCTGGGCTGTTGCCTTGCTGGTCGCAGGAGCGGCCGTGATAAGCCTTCTTTGGCTGGCGGGATTCCGGCGAGGCATCGTGACCGCCGGCGCAGCCTTCGGTGGCGCCCGGGCAGCCCTCGGGCTGCTGTCCGCCTGGCTGGCCTACGTCCTGCTGCAGCAACTTCCCCTGCCGCTGGGCATCCGGCAGATGCTCTCGCCCCAAAGCGCCGAACTTCATGCCCTGGCGGGATCGACGGATTGGGCCACCCTCTCCCTGGACCCCCACGGCACATTTTATTTCTGGCTGAAGAGCGCGGCCTACGGGGCTGTGTTCACACTGACTTTGCTGCTGGTCAAGGACAAGCGCCGTCTGGTGCTGCTGAGCTATGCCCTGCTGGTCAGCGGCGTCCTGCAGGCCTGTTATGGCGGCCTGATGACCCTGTCCGGGCTAGAATACGGGTTCTTCATGGAGAAGACCGCCTATCGCGGATTGGCGACCGGAACCTTCGTTAACCGCAACCACCTGGCCGGCTATCTCGAAATGACCCTGGCGGTCGGCATCGGCCTTCTGCTTGCCATGATCCCTCGGGCGGAAGCCACGAGATCATGGCGCCAGCGCCTGCGAAACCTCCTCGATCTGGCCCTCAGCCATAAGACCCCGCTCCGGCTGATGCTGGCGATGATGGTCATCGCCCTGGTGCTGACCCGGTCCCGAATGGGCAATACCGCATTCTTCGCCAGCATGCTGGTCGCAGGGGCGCTCGCCCTGACGGCGTTTCATCGCCAGTGCGGTTCGCTTCCGGCCATGTTCCGTCGTACCGAAACCCGCACCGCAGTGATCCTGCTTGCCAGTCTGGTGGCCATCGACGTTGCCATCGTAGGCACGTGGTTCGGCGTGGAGAAAGTTGCCCAGCGCATCGCCGAATCCTCGGTCAGCGGCGACGCCGACCGCATCGAGGTGGCCCGCAACACCCTGGACCTCTGGCGGGACTATCCGATCGTTGGCGCGGGCGGGGGCAGTTTCCGTCTGGCCTACGCCGCTTACCGGGGAGAGGCCATCGAGGGCTTCTACGACCACGCCCACCACGACTACCTCGAAATTGCGGCCGAAACCGGCGCAGTAGGCCTGGCCTTGCTGGCCGGGGTCGTCCTGTCGAGCCTGGGGGCCGCCCTGCGGGCCCTGTTCGTCCGGCGCGATGCCTTGATGCGGGGAACTGCCTTTGCGTCGGTCATGGGCTCCGTCGCCCTGCTCATCCATGGCGCGGTGGATTTCAATCTCCAGATTCCCGCCAACGCTGCAACCTTCATGGTGATTCTGGCGCTGGGCTGGATCGCGCTGCATCTCGACCGCCGGTTGAGCGGCGATGGACAGCCGGATAGGGGGCTGCATGGAGCCTAAGCTGGGCGTGCTCTTCGTGTGTACGGCCAACATCTGCCGTTCCCCCCTGGCCGAAGCTGTTTTCCGGTCAAAGGCGGCGCGGGCCGGCCTTGACGACTCCCTGCTGATCGCCTCGGCCGCTACCCACGATTTCCGCATCGGCGAGCCCGCGGACGCCCGCGCCCGGAGAGTCGGCGAGCGGCGGGGCTACGATCTCCCGCTGCGGCAAGCCCGGCGGATTACCCGCGCCGACCTGGAGCGTTTCGATTACGTGCTGGGGATGGACATGGCCAACATGACGGCCTTGCATCGCCTCGGCGAGCCGGATCTCTGGCAGAAGCCGAAGCTGCTGTTGTCCTACAGCCGGCTGTATCGGGAAAGGGAGATCGCCGACCCCTATGCCGCGGACGAGGAACGCTTCGAACTGGTCCTGGACATGATTGAAAGCGCGACCGACGGGCTCCTCGCGGCCATCCGTGGCGAACTGGGAAATGGCCGCTAAACGCCTTTCCCGGAATGCCGTCATGGCCAGTGCCCAGATCGTCGTGTCAGGGGGCGTGCTCTTCTTCCTCTATCGCTATCTACTGGAGACGGTCGGGCCGGAAGGCGTTGGGCTGTGGTCCATGGTGGCGGCCGTTGCGTCGGTTTCCAAGCTCGGGGAACTGGGGCTTTCCGGGACGGCGGTCAAATTTGTCGCCGGGCATGTGGCGCGGGGAGAAAAAGGCGCGGCGATCCAGGTGATCCATACCACCGCCGTTTCGGTCGCCGTCTTCCAGGGCGCTGTGCTGGCAGGGGGATATCCCCTGATGGCCTGGGCATTGGAAAGCGTCATCCCCGGCAGCCGCATCGGCGAAGCCCTCGCCATCCTGCCCTATTCCCTCGCCTCTGCCTGGGTGGCCGCCCTGGCGGGGGTCTATCTGTCGGCGCTGGACGGATGCGAGCGCATCGATGTGCGTTCCCAGGTGTCGATGCTGTCTTCCGGGGCGTACCTGGCGCTCACCTGGCTCCTGGTGCCCCGCTGGGGTCTTGCCGGCATTGTCTGGGCCCAGGCGGGGCAATGGGTCGCGACGCTGGCCTGCGCTTGGCTCCTATTGAAACGGGAATTGCCCTCCCTCTCCCTGTCGGGGCTGGGGTGGAGTCGTCGCCGCTTCCGGGAGATGTTCGGATATGCGGCCAATCTCCAGGTCGCGTCCCTCTTCGGGATGCTGGTCGATCCTATCTTGAAGGCGCTGATGACCCGGTTCGGCGGCCTTGAACCGACGGCCTATTTCGACATGGCCAACCGCATGGTCGGGCAGTTCCGGGCCCTGCTGATGGCGGCCAACCAGGCGATGGTCCCGCGGGTAGCCAGTCTTCACGAAACGGCGCCGACGGAAATCGGAGGCATCTACCTCGATTTCTACCGAACCCTTTTCTTCCTGTCCCTTCCCCTCTACGCCGGCGTGGCGGCCATCGGGCCCCTGGCCAGCGAGTTGTGGATCGGCCATTACCAAAGCGATTTCGCCACCTATGGGGCGGCGATTGCCCTGGCGTACTGGCTGAACACCCTGTCCGGGCCGGCCTATTTCGCCAACCTGGGCACCGGCCGGCTGGGCTGGAACACGGCGTCGGCGGTCGCTTTGGCCGTGCTTTGCGCCGGCCTGGGCTATGGACTAGGGGCGGCGGCGGGGCCTTCGGCGGTCGCCCTCGCCTATGCCGTCAGCGTGGCGGCCAGCAGCGCCCTGGTGATCGTGGGATACCACCGGGACCACGGCCTTTCCTACGCCCGCCTTGTGCCCGCCGAAAGCCGGTCGATCCTGATCGCCGCCATCCTTGGCCTGGCGGCCGGATGGTGGGTGTTCGGCGCCCTGGAAGGCCGGGTCGGCTCGGCGGCCCGGGCGGCGCTGGGGCTGCTGCCCTGTCTGGCGGCGATCATCCCTTCCTTCTGGCGCCATCCCCTGCAGCGGGCCATCCGTTCCCGGCTGGGCAGCGCGTTCGATTCCTGAGGAGAACGAGACCGCATGTTCCGGCTCATCCAGCACTACGCCCATGCCGCCGAGCGGCGAGCCAGCCTGGTCTGCGAATTGGGGCGCGCTGCCCGCTTGGGCAAGACGCTACCGGCTCGCATCACGGGCCGGGTCCTCAGGCAACCCCACGCTTACGAAGACAAGATCTTGCTGCTGCGCCTGCTCGATCCGTCTGCCGAGAATCTGCTGATCGACGTGGGCGGCAACACCGGCTATTGGTGCGAGTCCTTCCTGGAGTTCTTCCCAAAGAGCCGTGTGGTGGCCTTCGAGCCGCTGGAACCGGAATTCGAGGCCTATCGGCGCCGGTTCAAGAATGCTTCCGGCATCACTGTCCACAATGTCGGCTTATCGGATCGTAGCGAAGTCGCTCCCATGCATGTTGCGGACAACTCGGCCCATTCGTCCCTGCATCGGCATGTGAATGGCGTGTCCGTGCCGCTGGCGGAGTCCGGGGGCGGCCGGGACGTGAGGTTGGAAACCTTGGATAGCTTTCGCCTGGGCAGCCTGCCGGCGGCTCGCAAGTTATTGAAAATCGATGTCCAGGGCCACGAGTTGAACGTACTCCGGGGGGCGACCGAAACGCTTCCCCATATCGATGTGGCTTTGGTGGAGTGCTCCTTCCTTCCGCAGTACGAGGGCGTGGTGCCGAGTTTCGCCCAGGTGACGGCCCTCCTGCGGGAGTTCGATATCTATCCGGTCATGTTCAGGGACTACGGCGTTTCCCTGGGGCCTCACGCCTGGGAAAGGGACGTGATCTTCTGCCGGCAGGAACTGCTCGATCTGGTCTGGGGATGGTGATGGCAAGGATGCACGGCGACAAGGGTAGATCGGCATGAGACTGATGCGGTTGTGCGGCCACTCCTTCGTGTCCGATTTCCTCGGCGAGGCGCCGGTCGTTCTGGATTGCGGATCCAACCGCGGCGAGTTCGCAAGGAAGCTGGCGGACGGTTTCGGGGCGAGGGTATTCGGTTTCGAGCCCGATCCCCGGCTGTTTGCGGCTCTTCCGGAACTGGATGGGGTCTTCTTTTTCGATCTGGCGGTGTCTTCCCGGGCCCAGGACATGGTCTTGAATCTGGGCGTCCGGAATTGCAGCTCCGCCCGTTTCCAGGAGGAGGCGGGCCAGGATGCCGCGGTCGTCAAAGCAGTTAGCCTGGACGGCTTCTGCGCCGAGAAATCCATCGCCCGGATCGACCTGTTGAAGCTGGACATCGAGGGGGCGGAAATCGAGGTGCTGGAGTCCTTGCCGGACGGGTTTCTGGGCGCTGTCGGCCAGGTAACCGTCGAATTCCACGATTTCCTCGATGCGGCCGAGGGGCCGGGCATCCGGCGTGTGGTGGAAAGGATGCGGCAAGGCGGTTTCGACTTGGTGAAGTTTTCCCATCACGACCATTCCGACTGCCTGTTCGTCAATCGCCGGCGCCACCCTCTGGGGGCGACGGGCAAGGCGGAATTGCTCCTCAAGAAGTACTGCCGGGGCATTTCCAGAAAGCTCGGACGCCTTCTTGCCGAGCCGGAGCCGGGCCCATGATCGTCATCTCCAACGGACACCACAAGTTCATCACCGGCATGGCCGCTGCCGAGGCGAACAAGCACGGCCTGCTCGCCGGATTCATCACGGCGGGTTATCCGACTCCGGCGGTCAGGCGGCTGATTTCGCTGTGCCGGCTGGGCCGAAGCCAGAGAATCCGGCGGCTGCTGCAACGACAGGAAGAGCTGCCGGACGTGGCGGTTCATGCGCACTGGCTGTCGGAGCTGGTTTACGGCATCTCCCGGGCGATAGGAAGCAGGCTTCCCAAACTGGAAGACCTTTCCGACTACGGGCTGCGCTGCTACGCCTGGCAGGCGAAACGTCTGCTCCGTCGCCTGCCGGGGCGCATCTACCATTATCGGTCCGGTTATGGGCACGAGTCCGTCGCCATTGCCAAACGCAGGGGGATGATCGCCCTGTGCGATCACTCCATCGCCCATCCCCTGGCCCTGGATTATCTCGTCCGCAATGGCGGGCTCCTTCCCCCTCCCGGCGAGAGCCCGGCCATCGGGAGATTGTGGAGCAACGTCCTCAGGGACCTGGATCAGGCCGATTACTTCCTGGTGAATTCCGACTTCGTGAAAGATACGTTTATCCACTTCGGATACGATCCCGAACGGATTTTCGTCCTTTACACCGGGATTGACGACCAGTTCGCGGCCGCGGTTCCTCCGCGAAATTTTGCTGAAGCCACCGGCCGTCCCCTCAGGATCATGTTCGCGGGGGAGCTGGGGGAGAGGAAAGGCGGTCGGGTTCTCCTGGATGCGCTGCTACGCGTACGGGATATGCCTTGGGAATTGGAGTGTGCGGGTACAATAGCTCCGGATATGCGTCGGGAGTATGGCCGTCTGTTTGCGGACGAGCGCGTGACGGTGGCCGGTTTCCTGTCCCGGGCCGAATTGGCTGTGCGGATGAGCACGGCGGACGTGTTCGTCTTTCCGTCGCTGGCGGAAGGGTCGGCGCGAGTCGTGTTTCAGGCGATGGCCTGCGGTTGCTACGTGATCACGACGCCCAATGCGGGATCCGTCCTGCAGGACGGCGTGGGCGGGCGACTGATTCCGCCGGGCAGCGTGGACGCCCTGGAGGCGGCCCTGCGCGAGGCCATCCGGCATCCGGAGGCAATCGCGCCAGCCGGCCGGCGAAATGCGGAACTCATCCGGTCCCAGTATATGCAGCAGGACTACGGGCAGGAGCTGATGAAAATCTATAACACGTTGTTGGCACATTGATGGCGCATCGGATCGGGGAGAAGAATTTGGCTCTGGCGCGGGAAGCGGATTGGATGGGGGAAGGCCGTGTTTTCGGCAGTTCGGACATCCTGGGCGGCTTGCTGGCCTGCCTTCTGCCCACCTTGATGTTCATCGAGGTGGAGGTGGGCGGACGGCTGTTCCTTTCCGAAATCCTGCTCGTCTGCCTGGCCCCCTTGCTGATCGCGATGCGCGGACGCATGCTGGCTACGGGCTTGCCGCGCCAGCTCCTCATGCTGGGCGCCCTCTGGCTGCTGGCCCAGGTCCTGACCGACGAGATCCGGGGAACTCCTTTCGCGGACTGGAGCCGGGGATGGGCCAAGATCGCCCTGGTTTCCATCAATTTCATTTCCATCTTCCTGCTGCTGAACGGCAGCCGGTTCCGCTATCTGATGTTCGCCGCGGGCATCGCCCTTGGGCAGATCCTGGGCTACTTCTACAACCCCAACGAATATGCCTACGACTATCCCTGGAAGTTCGGCTACGGCACCGCGGTCACCCTGCTGGCTATTCTCGCCGCCTCTTCCCTGAGTTTCGCCGGGAGGCTCTTCTCGGCGGGCGCGATGCTGGCCATGGGAGCGGTGAATTTTTATATGGGATTCCGTTCCCTGGGGCTGGTCTGCCTGCTTGGGGGGTGCATCCTGCTTTTGATGCGGCCGCGCCGCTCCCTGTCCGACAGTCCGGTGAAGACCGCCCTGCTGGCGGGGATAGCGATGATCGGGGTCGTTTCCTTCTATGAACATGGTGCAAGCCAGGGCTATTTCGGAGAGCAGGAACAGGAGAAATATCGCTGGCAGTCCGCCGGCACCATGGGCGTGGTGGTCGGCGCCCGTTCCGAAATCCTGGCATCCGCCCAGGCGGTGAAGGATTCCCCGTTGATTGGCCACGGCTCTTGGGCCAAGGATCCCAAGTATGTTTTCGCCATGGCCGACGAGCTGGAGGCACTCGGCTACGAAGTCCATGGCGTGCTGGAGAGCGACCTGATTCCCTCCCATTCCTACCTGATGGGGGCCTGGGTGGAGGCGGGCGTGGTCGGTGCCGTCTTCTGGTCCTTCGGTTTGATCCTCATATGCCGCGTTCTCTTCCGCATGCGGGGAATCGACTCCATCCTGGCCCCGCTGGTGGCTTTCGAAGCCCTCAATTTCCTCTGGGCGATCCCGTTTTCGCCCTTTGGGGCGGAAGCCCGCCTGCATGCCGCCTTCGACCTGGCCCTGCTGATCTACGCCCTGTCCCCGGTTCGGCCGGCAGATGCCGCAGAGTCCGACGCGTGAAGATTTCCATCGTCACCATCTCCTACAACCAGGCAAGCTTCATAGAGGAAGCGATCCGCTCCATCACCGAACAGGATGGGGCCGACGTGGAATACATCGTGGTCGACCCGGGTTCCACCGATGGCAGCCGCGCCGTCATCGACCGCTACCGGGACAGGATCGCCGCCACCGTCTACGAGCGGGACGACGGCCCCGCCGACGGACTGAACAAGGGCTTTGCCCTCGCCACGGGCGATGTCCTCGGGTTCATCAATGCCGATGACGTCCTGCTTCCCGGAGCTCTGGGAAGGATTGCAGCCTATTTTTCCGAGAACCCTGAAGTCGATGCCGTTTGCGGCTGCGGCTGGATCGTCGATGGAGAAGGCCGGCGGATCAGGAGAATCGTGCCGACTCATTTCTCGAAACGGTTGTTTGCCTACGGGGCGGTGACCCTTTTCCAACAGGGCGTCTTCTTCCGCAGAAGCGCCTTCCTGGAAACCGGCGGGTTCAACCGGGAGAACCGGACCTGCTGGGATGGGGAACTGTTCCTCGACATGGCGGCCAATGGTTGCCGCTTCGGTCTCCTGTTTGAAGACATCGCCGCCTTCCGGATTCACGGGGCATCGATCAGCGGCTCCGGCAGGCTGGAAGAGCGATACCGGAAGGATCTGGAGCGCCTGTTCGCCAAGGTGGTTGGGCGGGAGCGAAACGCCGGGGACAGGGTGCTCGCCAAGGTGTTCCGGCTGGAAAAATGGCTCGTAAACCCGCGGGCGACCGCTGCCCGGTTGGCGATTGCCCTTGGGAGTCGCGGATGAGGGTTGCCGTCCTGTGGTCGGAACTCTCCGGCTACCTGAATGCGTGCCTGAAGGAACTGGTGCAGACGGGGGGGGCGGAATTGTTCGTCGCCCACGTGCCGCCCTCCCAGGCGGCGCCCTTCGACGTCGCATCCTTCGAGTGGATCGGCGATCGCTACCTCTGGGAGGAGGGCCGTGGGCATGACGATTTTCTGCCCCGCCTCGAGCGGTTCGGCCCCGACGTCATCCTGTGCGTCAACTGGCACCACCGGGAATATCGGGAAGCCTTGAAGCGTTTTCGCGGGCGGGCCGTTCGCATATTCGCTTCCGACCGCCCCTGGACGGGGACGCTCCGGCAATGGCTCGGCGCGGCCACGTCCCGCTTCTACCTGCATCCCCTCTGCGAGGCCATATTCGTTCCGGGAGAACGGCAGGTCGAATTCGCGCGCCGGATGGGATTCAAGCCGGAAGGCATCCTGCGGGGCGAGTTGAGTTGCGACCATGGCAAATTTGCAGAAGCGCGGCGCACCCGATGCGCAGCCCCGGGCGAACCCCGTTCCTTTGTCTACGTGGGAAGGTTCTCCGCTGAAAAGGGGATCGAGGCTCTGGTCCGAGCTTATGGCGAGTATCGGCAAGCCTCCCCGGACCCGTGGCCGCTGGAATGCTACGGCGCGGGTCCGATGGCCCATTTGCTGGATGGCGTCGAGGGGGTGGAGAAAAAAGGCTTTTGCCAGCCCGACGACTTGCCCGGCGTCCTGGTGGAAGCCGGCTGCCTCCTGCTGCCCAGCGTCCGCGAGGCTTGGGGGGTCGCCGTGCACGAAGCCTGCGCGGCGGGCGTCCCCGTCATCGTGTCCGATGCCGCCGGCGCATCGGTCCACCTCGTCCAGGACGGCTACAACGGTTACGTCGTCGAGGCGGGGAATGCCCATGCCTTGGCCCAGGCCATGCTGCGCTACGCCGCCCTGAGTCCCCCGGAACGCAGTGGGATGGGGGAGGCCGGATATGGGCTGTCCCTTCAATTCACGCCCCAGCGCTGGGCCCGGACGCTGTTGCACCGGTCGGCGGAAATGCTGGGACGGCCATGAAAATCCTGCACGTCACCCCGTCGTGCTTTCCCGCCACCTATTGGGGCGGCCCCATGTTCACGGTCTATGCCCTGAATCGGGCCTTGGCGGCGATCCCGGGCGTGGAACTGAAACTCCTGACCACCGATTCCGCGGGGCCGGCCCGGGGGCAGCGCCTAGATCCGGACCGAATTGCCGGGCTCTACCCGGACCAGGATGTCATCATGGCCCGCCGCATGGCCGGTGCATCCATGTCCTGGGGCCTGCTGCGGCACCTGCCGCGCCTCGTGAAATGGGCGGATGTGGTGCACCTGACGGCCATCTATTCATTTCCCACCATTCCGACCCTGGCCATCTGCCGGCTGATGGGAAAGCCGGTGGTCTGGTCGCCCCACGGCGCGGTCCAGGATGCCTACGAGTGGAGCGGGTCCCGGAATCAACGCCTGAAGCGGCTATGGGAGGCCCTCTGCAATGCCCTCGCCGTACCGGGAAAGACCGTCACGCACGTTACTTCGGAGCGGGAGGGTTTGCCGACCCGGGCGCGGCTGCCGAGGGCCCGCGCGGTCGTGGTGCCCAATGGCGTAGATATTCCGAACGCCCTGCCCGGGAAGGCGTGGATGCCCGGCGGCACCCTGCGCCTTCTCTACCTGGGGCGGCTGGCCCGGAAGAAGGGAATCGAGAATCTGCTTCAGGCCATGGCCCAGTTGGCCGATTCCGCCGTCAGCCTGTCCATCTGCGGCACCGGGGAGCCTGCGTATGAGGCGAGCCTCCGGGAACTGGCGTCCAGCCTGGGGCTGCTCGGCAAGAGCGTGTCCTTTGTCGGGCATGTGGACGGGGAGGCGAGGGAGCGGGCCTTCCTGCAGGCGGATGTTTGCGTCGTGCCTTCCCATACCGAGTGCTTCTGCATGGTGGTCGCCGAGGCCCTGGCCCGGGGGGTCCCGGTCATCGCCAGCCAGGGAACGCCCTGGTCGGAGGTCGAGGCCGAGGAGTGCGGGCTATGGGTCGGCAACGAGCCGGACGCGCTGGCTGAGGCCATCCAGCGGATTCGTGCCATGGCCCTGCCGGACATGGGGGCCCGGGGCCGGCAATGGATGATCCGGGAATTCCGCTGGAACGGATTGGCGCGGCGGATGCTGGATATCTATCGGTCACTGATTCGCTGATTCGCATAGGCCAGGGAGAGATGGGAGACAAGCTCGTCGTCGGGGATTATGGGTGGCACAGTGCGGATTCCTTGCCGTCCCAGGGCTATCTGCTGGCTCCCATCGTCCGCACCTTGAAGCGGCTCGGAGCCAGGCGGGTGCTGGACCTGGGGTGCGGGAACGGCGCCCTCAGCCATGCCTTGCAGGCTGAAGGATTCAGCGTCCTGGGCTGCGATGCCGACCAATGCGGCATCGAGACAGCCCGGCAGGGAGGATCAGGCGCGGAGTTCAAGCAGGTTTCCGTTTACGACCCGCCGGAGACCCTGGGAGAAGCCGGCTTTGACGCCGTGGTTTCGACGGAAGTGGTCGAGCATCTGTTCCTGCCCGCGGCGCTTCCCCGCTTCGCCCGCGCCGTGCTGAAGCCGGGCGGCCATCTGGTGGTGACGACGCCCTACCACGGCTATGTGAAGAATCTGCTCATCTGCCTGGCGGGGAAGTGGGACAGCCACCACACGGCCTTATGGGATGGGGGGCACATCAAGTTCTGGTCGCGCCGTTCCCTCTCGTCCCTGCTCCAGGGCAATGGTTTCGATGTGGTCGGATTTCAGGGGGCCGGACGGGGGTATGGCCTGTGGAAGAGCATGATATTGACCGGGAGGCGGCTCGATGGATGAGTCCGTATCCCGCCGCCCCGGGCCCGGCATTCTCTCGCCGGACAAGCTTGCCGCGATGCGTTTGGGCAGGAGAGGGCAATGACATCTCCCTCGATCGCCGTCGTCATCCTGACCTACAACGAAGAGAAGCACATCGGGCGCTGCCTGCGGCATGCGCAGGCCCTTACGGACGAGGTCCATGTCGTGGACTCCTTTTCCTCCGATGCCACCGTGGAAATCGCCCAGTCCATGGGGGCGCAGGTCTGGCAGCATCCCTTCGAGAACCACGCCAGGCAGTTGGAGTGGGCCTTGGCACAACTGCCCATCGCCGCGGAATGGGTGATGCGGATCGACGCCGACGAAATTGTTTCACCCCCCTTGGCGGCGGAGATACACGAGGCCCTGTTGTCCGCGCCGCCGTCCGTGAACGGCTTCCTCGTCTTCCGGCAGGTCTGCTTCCAGGGGGCGCCGATACGCCATGGCGGCGTTCCCCACTGGGTGCTCCGCCTGTGGCGCAAGGGGATGGCGAAGGTGGAGCAGCGCTGGATGGATGAGCACGTCGTTCTCAAGGAAGGCACCTCGTCCTGCCTCCGGGGCGATTTCCTCGACGACAACCTCAACGGCGTCGCTTGGTGGACCGACAAGCACAATGGCTACTCCACCCGCGAGGCCATCGACCTGCTGAACTACAGGCACCGCTTCCGGCCGATGGCCGGACAGCTTCCGCTGCCCCGTCAGGCGCGGCGGATCCGCTGGTTCAAGGAAAACCTGTATGCCCGCCTGCCCCTCGGCTTGCGGGCCTTCCTGTTCTTCGTCTACCGCATGGTGTTTCGCCTGGGCATTCTCGACGGCCGTGGCGGCTTCGTTTTCCATTTCCTGCAGGGATACTGGTACCGCTTCCTGGTGGATGTGAAGGTGCGGGCCGTGGAGCAAAGGATGCAGTCGGACGGCGTCGACTGCGCCGAAGCGATACGCCGGGAATTCGGCGTGGAGCCGCTCCTGTGAACCCGATCCTGAACCGGCTCGACAAGCTGCTCCAGGCGCTCCTGTCGCCCAGGCTCCTGGGCGCGCTGCTCCGCCATCGTGTGCTGGCGGGGGCGGAGCATCGGCGGGTGCTTTCCCGGCAGCTTAATACCGTCGTGGACATCGGTGCCAACCGGGGCCAGTTCTCCCTGGCCGCGCGCCGCTGGGCGCCGGCGGCCCGGGTGGAAGCCTTCGAGCCCCTTCCAGGGCCGGCGGACGTCTTCCGCCGGGTCTTCGAGGGGGACGACGGAGTGCGCCTGCATCCTTCAGCCATCGGCCCGGCCGCCGAGACCCGAACCATGCATGTTTCCGCCCGGGACGATTCCTCCTCCCTGCTGCCCATTTCCGCTGCCCAGACGACCATGTTCCCCGGGACCTGGGAAGCCGGGCTGGCGTCGGTCTCCGTGGCTCCTCTGGATGCCTTCCTCGGCACCGACGACATCGTGGCGCCAGCCATGCTCAAGCTGGATGTTCAGGGCTACGAGCTGGAGGCCCTGCGTGGCTGCGAAACCTTGCTGGATGCCTTCGACTGGGTGTACTGCGAATGCTCCTTCGTCGAGTTCTACACCGGGCAGAGGCTGGCGGACGAGGTTGTCGCCTGGCTTGCCGACCGGGATTTCCGGCTGGAAGGGACCTTCAACCCGGCCAGGGACGGCGGACGGACGGTGCAGGCGGATTTCCTCTTCCGGCGCCAGGGAGCGGCATCGTGAAGATTCTCCTGTACGGCATCAACTATTCCCCGGAGCTGACCGGCATCGGCAAATACACCGGGGAGATGGCCGAATGGCTGGCCGCCGCCGGCTACGAGGTGCGGGTGGTGACGGCGCCTCCCTATCATCCGAAATGGCGCATCTTCGACGGCCATGCCAACCGCTGGAGCCGAAGCGGCGGCCGGGGCGGGGAGCCGACGGTCTACCGTTGCCCCCTGTGGGTGCCTTCCCGCCCGTCGGGCGTGAAGCGGCTCCTGCACCTGGCGAGCTTCGCCTTCACCAGCCTGCCGACCCTGGCCCTGCAGGCCTTTTGGAAGCCCGACGTGGTCTTCGTGGTGGCGCCGCCTTTCCTGTGCGCGCCCCAGGCGTGGCTGGCGGCCCGCCTGTGCGGGGCGCGGGCGTGGCTGCACATCCAGGATTTCGAAATCGACGTCGCCTTCGACCTGGGCATGCTGCGCGGCGGCTGGCTGAAGCACTTCGCCCTGTCCTTCGAGCGCTTCTGGCTGCGGCGTTTCGACCGGGTATCGGCCATCTCCGACAAGATGCTGGAGAAGCTTCATGCCAAGGGAGTGGCCGGAGACAACGCCGTCCTCTTCCCCAACTGGAGCCATCCCGAGGAAATCCGGCCCCTGGCTGGACCCAATCCCTTCCGGGAAGAACTCGGGCTGCCCGAGGATTCCTTTATTGCCTTATATTCCGGTAGCATGGGTGAAAAACAGGGGCTCGATACGGTGCTCGATGCCGCGTCCGCGCTCCAGGGACATCCCCGCATTCGTTTCGTGCTGTGCGGGGAAGGACCGGTCAAGGCGGGGCTGCAGGAGCGGTATCAGCTGCCCAACGTCCGCTGGCTGCCCTTGCAGCCCCTGCAGCGATTGAACGACCTGCTCTGCCTGGCCGACGTGCATCTCCTGCCCCAGCGCGGGGATGTGGCCGACCTGGTGATGCCGTCCAAACTCCTCGGCATGCTGGCCAGCGGCCGACCGGTGTTGGCGACGGCGGCTGCGGATACCCAGGTGGGACGGGTCGTTGCCCAGTGCGGCGTCCTGTCGCCGGCGGACGATTCCGCAGCGCTGGTGGAGGCGCTGTTGGGCTTGGCGGGGGAGCCGGAGCGGCGAGCGGAACTGGGCGCCGTCGGGCGGTGGATGGCGGAAGCCCATTTCTCCAAGGGGGCAGTTTTGGGAAAACTGAAACGGGATTTGACGGAGGCGGTAGATGCTTAGGGGCTCCCTCCACGCCCATGCGTCGAGCGTGGCCTTCCTCCAGCGTCTGCTGGACGCCGGGCTGATCTTCGTCGTCTATGGCGTCATGCTGGAGATGGCCGAGATGCCTTGGGATGCGCTCCGCATCCTGGCGGTGGCGCTGGGGGCCATGCTCTTCGCGCTGTTCGCCGAGGTCCAGGGCATCTACCGCTCCTGGCGCACCAGTTCCCTGGCCGACGAGATCCGGGTCATCGTCTCCATCTGGTCCTTCGTCGTCTTCGCGCTGCTGGTGCTGGCATTCGCGACCAAGACATCGGCGGCCTTCTCCCGGGTCATGATGACAAGCTGGTTCGTGATGGTCCCGATGGCGCTGGCTGTCGTCCGGGTCATGGTCAAGGGCATGTTGCGGCACGCCCGGAGCCGGGGAGCGAATATCCGTACGGTGGCCATTGTCGGCAACAATCCCCTGGGGAATCGCCTCATCAAGCATCTGGACTCGATGCCGTGGGCCGGCCTCGTGGTGAAGGGGGTTTTCGATTTCCGTCCGGGCGGGACTCCCGCGTGCCAGGGCGGCCCAGCAGCCTATTCCGTGGGGACGATCGAAGATCTTCTTGCCATGACCCATGGAGGGGGAATCGATGCCGTCTATCTCGCCCTGCCTTTGCAGGAAGAAGAGCGCATCCAGGAACTGATTGGCCGGCTGGCGGACACGACTGCTTCGGTCTATGTCGTGCCGGACATGTTCGTGTCGGACCTGATGCTGTCCCGTTGGGTGGATTTCGGCGGCATGCCCTTGGTGAGCGTTCATGAGACGCCCTTCAACGGGGTGTATGGATGGGTGAAGCGCCTCGAGGACATTGCCTTGAGCAGCGTCATCCTCCTGCTGGCGTTGCCGGTGATGGCTGTGATCGCGCTGGCGGTCAAGATCTCGTCCCCCGGCCCGGTCCTCTTCCGGCAGCGCCGCTACGGCCTGAACGGCGCCGTGGTGGAAGTGTGGAAATTCCGCACCATGCGCGTCTGCGAGGACGGCGAGGATGTGCGCCAGGCGGCGAGGTGCGACGCCCGCATCACCGCCCTGGGCGCCATCCTGCGCCGGACTTCCCTGGACGAGCTGCCCCAGTTCTTCAACGTCCTGCTGGGGTCGATGTCCGTGGTCGGTCCCCGTCCCCATGCCGTCACCCACAACGAGCAGTACCGCAAGCTCATCCACGGCTACATGCTGCGCCACAAGGTCAAGCCGGGCATCACGGGGTGGGCACAGATCAATGGCTGGCGGGGGGAGACCGATACCCTGGACAAGATGCAGAAGCGGGTGGAGTACGACCTGGAATACATCCAGAACTGGTCCGTCTGGCTGGACCTGAAGATCGTGCTCCTGACCCTGCTGCGAGGCTTCGGCGGCAAGAACGCCTATTGACCCGATCGCCCTGGGAAAGACCGGGGCGCGGGGATGCACTCCCTCATGAATGGTGGCGCCCTTGGCCGTTCCTCGATGAAATGGCCTCGGCTTATACTGGCGGCCCGACCTGAATGCCTGCCCTCTGATGCCCAAGTTCTGCGCCAATCTCTCCTTCCTCTTCGCCGATGTCCCCTTCCCGGAGCGCTTCGCCCGGGCCGCCGCCGCCGGGTTCCGGGGCGTCGAATACCTCTTCCCCTACGACCATCCGCCGGAGGCCATTGCCGGCTGGCTGCGGGATGCAGGGCTGGAACAGGTGCTCTTCAACCTGCCGGCCGGCGACTGGGATGGGGGCGAGCGCGGCCTGGCCTGCCGGCCGGGCCGGGAGCAGGAATTCGACGCCGGCGTGGAACTGGCCCTGGGCTATGCCCAAGCCCTGGGCTGCCGGCGCCTCCACTGCCTGGCCGGGTTGCGGCCCGAAGGCGTGGACGAGGCCGAAATCCGCCGCACCTATGTCGCCAACCTGCGCCGCTGCGCCGACCGGATGGCTACCGCCGGCATCCAGGTCCTGATCGAGCCCATCAACAGCCGGGTGGACATGCCCGGCTACTGGCTCGATAAGCCGGCCAAGGCCTTCGAACTGCTGGAAGAGATCGGTCGCCCCAACGTGGCGGTCCAGTACGACATCTACCACGCCCAGGTGATGGCCGGCGACCTGGCCCGGACCATCGAAGCCAACCTGGGGCGCATCGGCCATTTCCAGGTGGCCGACAATCCCGGCCGCAACGAGCCGGGAACCGGGGAGATCAATTATCCCTACCTGTTCGCCCTCCTGGACCGTCTGGGCTACGAAGGCTGGGTTGGCTGCGAGTACAAGCCCAAGGCCGGTACGGAGGTCGGCCTGGGGTGGATGGCGGCTAGCGCCTGATCACCAGAACTTCCACCACCATTTTTTCTTCTTCATGGTGGTTTGGACCTCGTTGCTCCACTGGGCGTACTGGGAGAGGCCGGCGGTCTGGAAGAAGTTGCCGAAGCGCTTGTCGCTGTCGTTGATGTGCAGGGTCAGCCAGTTCTTGAGGAACAGGAGCAACTCGAAGGTGATGGTGTTGTCTTCCTGATCCAGCTTGTGCTGGAGATCCTGAACCTGCTTGATCAATTCCTCGTGCTGCAGCTTGTGGATCTCGAAGCCCGGGTAGTGGGTAAGGCGCATCAGGCTTTCCTCCAGGAGGAAATGGGTGCGCGTATACTCGGCCAGGCGGTCCAGGATTTCCCGGGAGGCGGTCTTGCCCTGGTGTTCCCGGATGGCGTCGTGGAGCTGGTTCAGCAGGGAGACAAGGACCAGGTGCTGCTCATCCACTTCCTGGATGCCTATTTTGTAGGCCTCGGACCAGTGGAAAAGATCGTTTGCGGACATGCGGGTTAAGCAAAAGGAATTAACCCAAAAGTATAAACCGCTACTTTTTTGGGCTCATTGACAAAGGTCAAGGGGGTATTGGCATGGCATCGGCGAAGGAAATCCTCCGGCAGATGTTGGATGCCGGACTGGCTGCGGCCGATCCGGCGCGTTGCGTACCGCCCCATCTGCCGCAGCCGGATGCCGGCGGACGGCTGATCGTCGTCGGGGCGGGCAAGGCCTCTGCCGCCATGGCCAAGGCGGTGGAGGACCACTGGCCGGGCCCCCTGGAAGGATTGGTGGTGACCCGCTACGGCCACGGCGTGCCCTGCCGGCATATCGAGATCGTCGAGGCCGCCCATCCGGTGCCCGACGAGGCCGGCGAAGCCGCCGCGGCCCGCATCCTGAAAAGGGTCGGCGGCCTTACCGACAAGGACAGTGTGCTGGCCCTCATCTCCGGCGGCGGCTCGGCTCTTCTGGCGGCACCGGCGCCGGGCATCTCCCTGGCCGGCAAGCGGGCCGTCACCTCTGCCCTGCTGCGGAGCGGGGCGAGCATCGCCGAGATGAACTGCGTCCGTAAGCACCTCTCCGCCATCAAGGGCGGGCGGCTGGCGGCCGCCGCCTGGCCGGCCAAGGTGCTGAGCCTGGCCATTTCCGATGTGCCCGGGGACGACCCGGCCGTCATCGCCTCCGGCCCGATGGTGGCCGATCCCACCACCTGCGCCGATGCCCTGACCATCCTCGACCGCTACGGCATCGACATCGATCCGCAATGGCGGCAGCGGCTCCTGTCCGGGGAACTGGAAACCCCCAAACCCGGCGATCCGTGCCTCGCCCGGAGCGAGTTCCGCCTGGTGGCCAGCCCCCGGCAGATGCTGGAGGCGGCGGCCGAGGCGGCGCGGCAGGCCGGGGTCGAACCCCTGATCCTGGGGGATGCCATCGAGGGCGAAGCCCGGGAGGTGGCCAAGGCCATGGCCGGCATGGCGCTCTCCTGCGCCCGCCACGGCCAGCCGGCCAAGCCGCCCTGTGTGCTCCTTTCCGGCGGAGAAACGACGGTGACCCTGAAGGGCAAGGGGCGGGGCGGTCGAAACACGGAATTCCTCCTCGGCCTGGCCCTTGCCCTGGGCGGTGCGCCGGGCATCCACGCCCTGGCTGCGGACACCGACGGCATCGACGGCAGCGAGGACAACGCCGGCGCCTTCGTCGGGCCGGATACCCTGGAGAGGGCACGGGAACTGGGTGCCAGCGCCCGCCAGTGCCTGGACGGCAACGACGCCTGGGGCTTCTTCTCTGCCCTGGGTGACCTGCTGGTTACCGGGCCGACCCTGACCAATGTGAATGACTTCCGGGCCATCCTGGTGGGGTTAGAATAGATTTTTCGGGGGGTGAAAATGGCGGATATGGCTGCACACGACAAGGTATTCCAGACCGACCGGACAGCGTTGGCGGCCCAATTGAAAATCGTGCTGCCGCCCCATTGCCTTCTTGTGGATGAGGAGGACCTCCGCCCCTACGAGTGCGACGGCCTCACCGCCTACCGGACCCTGCCTGCCGCCGTCTGCCTGCCCGAGACCGAAGCCCAGGTGCGGGATGTCCTGAGGGTATGCCAGCAGCTCCAGGTGCCGGTGGTGGCCCGGGGCGCCGGCACCGGCCTCTCCGGCGGCGCCATGCCCCATGCCGAGGGCGTGGTCCTCTCCCTGGCCCGCTTCAACAGGATTCAGCGCATCGACGCCAACGCCCGCCTGGCGGTGGTCCAGCCCGGGGTCCGCAACCTGGCGGTATCGGAAGCGGCCGCCCCCTACGGCCTCTACTATGCCCCCGATCCCTCCTCCCAGATTGCCTGCACCCTGGGGGGCAACGTGGCGGAAAATTCCGGTGGCGTCCATTGCCTCAAGTACGGCCTCACTGTGCATAACGTCTTGCGGGTGCGGGCCGTCACCATGGACGGGGAAATCCTGGAAATCGGTTCCGAGGCCCTGGACAGCCCCGGCTACGACCTGCTGGCGCTCCTCATCGGCTCCGAGGGCATGCTGACGGTGGTCACCGAAGTGACGGTGAAGCTCACCCCCAAACCGGAACTGGCCCAGGTGGTCATGGCCTCCTTCGACGACGTGGCCAAGGCGGGGGATGCGGTGGCCGCCATCATCGCCGCCGGCATCATTCCGGCCGGCCTGGAAATGATGGACAAACCCGCCACCGCGGCGGTGGAGCCCTTCGTCCAGGCGGGCTACGACCTGGAGGCGGAGGCCATCCTCCTATGCGAATCCGATGGCACGCCGGAGGAGGTGGCCGAGGAAATCGGCCGGGTCTGTGCCGTGCTGGAACAGAGCGGCGCCCGGGACCTGAAGGTTTCCCGGTCGGAAGCCGAGCGCCTGCGCTTCTGGGCCGGCCGCAAGGCGGCCTTCCCGGCCGTCGGGCGCATCACCCCCGATTACTACTGCATGGACGGCACCATCCCCAGGAAGCGCCTGGCCGAAATGCTCCAGGCCATCGCGGCCATGGAGAAGAAATACGGCCTGCGCTGCGCCAACGTCTTCCACGCCGGGGACGGCAACCTCCATCCTCTCATCATGTACGACGCCGCCCAGCCGGGCGAATGGGAGCGGGCCGAGGCCTTTGGAGCCGAAATCCTCGAGATGTCGGTGGCCCTGGGGGGCTCCATCACCGGCGAGCACGGGGTCGGGGTGGAGAAGATCAACCAGATGTGCGTCCAGTATTCGACGCCGGAGCTGGAGGCCTTCCACAAGGTCAAGGCCGCCTTCGACGAAGAGGGGCTGCTCAATCCCGGCAAGGCCATTCCCAGCCTGCACCGTTGCGCCGAATACGGCCGCATGCATGTGCATCGGGGCGACCTTAAATTCCCTGACCTGGAGCGCTTCTGATGCAGCTTGAGGATTTGGTCCGGAAGGTACAGGAGGCATCGGAAACCGGCACAGCCCTGCGCCTCAAGGGGGGCGGCAGCAAGGATTTCTACGGCGGCATGCTGGCCGGCGAAGTCCTCGACCTGTCCGGCTACCGGGGCATCGTCGCCTACGAGCCCACCGAGCTTTACATTACCGCCCGCTGCGGCACGCCGCTTTCCGAGATCGAGGCCGCCCTGGCTGAGCAAGGCCAGATGCTGGCCTTCGAGCCTCCCCATTTCGGCCCGGCCACCGTGGGCGGCTGCGTCGCTGCCGGCCTTTCCGGCCCCCGTCGTCAGCAGGCCGGGGCGGTACGGGACTTCGTGCTCGGAGTGAAGCTCATCGATGGTACCGGCCAGGTGCTGGATTTCGGCGGCCAGGTGATGAAGAACGTCGCCGGCTACGACGTTTCCCGCCTCATGGCCGGCAGCCTGGGCACCCTGGGGCTGATCGCCGAGGTCACCTTGAAGGTCCTGCCCCGGCCCATGGCCGAAGCCAGCCTGGTGTTCGAAACCGACCAGGCGGGAGCTATCGATCTCCTCAACCGCTGGGGCGGGCGGCCCCTGCCCATTTCGGCCTCCTTCTGGTTCGACAGCGCACTGACGGTGCGCCTGTCCGGCGCTTCAGCCGCGGTGGCGGCGGCCCGGGAGAAGATGGGGGGCGAGTTGCTGCCCTCCGCCGACGCCTTCTGGCGGGCCATCCGGGAACAGACCTCCACCGCCTTCGCGGGGGATGTCCTGTGGCGCCTGTCCTTGCCGTCCACGGCCGCCCCCGTCGCTTTGCCCGGGCAAACCTCCCTGGAGTGGGGCGGCGCCCAGCGCTGGCTCGCCACCGACGCCAACGTGGAATCCGTGCGGGAAATTGCCCGCCGGGCGGGCGGCCATGCCGTGCTGTTCCGGGCTCCCGAGTCCCTGCGCTGCCGGGAAGGCGCCTTCGCCCCCCTGCCCACCGCCCTGCTGGCCCTGCACCGGCGCCTCAAGAAAGTCTTCGATCCGAAGGGCATCTTCAACCCGGAACGGATGTACGCTGAGCTTTAATGGAAACCCATCTCGCCGACTTCATCCGCGACACGCCCGAGGGCCGGGAAGCCGAGGCCATCCTCAGGAAGTGCGTCCATTGCGGCTTCTGCACCGCCACCTGTCCTACTTACCAATTGCTGGGGGACGAGCTGGACGGGCCCCGGGGGCGCATCTACCTCATCAAGCAGGTGCTGGAAGGCAAGGCGCCCACCGAGAAGACCCGGCTGCACCTGGACCGCTGCCTCACCTGCCGCTCCTGCGAGACCACCTGCCCGTCGGGGGTGCAGTACAGCCGTCTTTTGGATATCGGCCGCCGGGTGGTGGAGGAGCAATTGCCCCGGGAAGGCTCCGAGCGCCTGGTGCGCTGGCTCCTCAAGGAAGGCGTTCCCCGTTCCGGCCTGTTCGGACCGGTGGTCAAGCTGGGGCAGATGCTGCGCCCCATCCTGCCCTCCGCACTGGCCGACAAGCTGCCCCCTGATGCGGTGGCCCGGGACCGATCCTGGCCGGCTACCCGTCGTCATTCGCGGCAGATGCTGCTCCTCGCGGGCTGCGCCCAGCCCTCCCTGGCGCCCAACATCAACGGGGCGACGGCCCGGGTCTTCGACCGCCTCGGCATTTCCCTGTTCGAGGCCGAGGGCGCCGGATGCTGCGGCGCCCTGCGCTTCCACTTGAATGACCAGGAGGGAGCCCGGGACGACATGCGGCGCAATATCGACGCCTGGTGGCCCCATGTGGAGGAGGGCGTGGAGGCCATCGTCGTCACCGCTTCCGGCTGCGGCGTCCATGTCAGGGATTACGGACGCCTGCTGGCCGAGGATTCCGCCTATGCCGAAAAGGCGGCCCGGATCAGTACCCTTTCCCGGGATCCGAGCGAAGTCCTGGCGGCGGAACAGGGACAGTTGCTCCGTCTTCTGGCCGAGGTCAGGGCCGATCGAGGCAAGGTGGCCTTCCATTCTCCCTGCACGTTACAACATGGGTTAAAAATAAGAGGAGCCATCGAAGCCATCCTTGCGGAGGCCGGCTTTCAGCTGACCCCGGTGGCGGATTCCCACTTGTGCTGCGGTTCGGCGGGAACCTACTCGGTTCTCCAGCCCGGCTTGTCCCGGCGCCTGCGGGACAACAAGCTGGCGGCCCTCAGCGCCGGTGCGCCGGGCGTCATCGCCACCGCCAATATCGGATGTTTGACCCATCTCCAGGCCGGGAGCGCCTTGCCCGTGAGACACTGGATTGAGTTGATCGACGAGGTTTTGCCATGGCAGCAGTGACAGCGGGGAAGGCATCCCTCGCCGAGGTGATAAAGACCCTGGACGAGCCGGCGGCCAACATGGTGCGCCGGCTTCTGGACCAGGGGGTGAAGATTCCGCCCCAGCCCCGGGTCCTGGAAGAACTCCGGCAGTTGCTCATGCGCCGGGAGTTCGATATCCGCCACCTTGCCCGGGTCATCAACCGGGATGCCGGGGCGACGGCCATGCTTTTCAAAATATGCAGGAGCGCCGCCTACCGCCAGCATCATCCCTTCGAGTCGGTGGAGCAGGTGCTCCACGCCCTCGGGGTCAAGCAGACCTACAACCTGATCCAGGCCATTTCCCTGGCCGGCATGGTGGATGTGAAGCGCCATCCCCTCGCCTACGAGGCCTTCTGGGCCCGTTCCCAGGCTGTCGCCCAGCTGGCCATGCTGATCGCCGACGACCGCATCTCGGTGTGCAACATCTTCCCGGACCAGGCCTATCTGGCGGGCATATTCCACGACTGCGGCGTGCCGCTGCTGATGCAGCGCTTCCCCAGCTATTGCGCCGAAATGAAACTGGAACAGCCGGGGCGCTGGATCGAGCTGGCGGAGGAAGACCGCAAATACAACGCCGACCATTGCGTGGTGGGCTATCTGGTGGCCAAGTACTGGCACCTCCCGGACTTCATCTGCGATGCCATCCGCAACCACCACGACATGACGCGGATCGGCATGCATGCGTCCCGGTCCATGGTCGCCATCCTGCAACTGGCCATCGAAATCTACTACCGGGACCTGCGGGTCGAGAACCGGGAATGGGCCGAGGTGAAGGACGAAGTTCTCGCGGAACTAGGTGTTCACCACGATGACGCGGCCGAGTTGGTTGACGTTATTCTTGAGCGTTACCACGAACAACAATAGGGGCGGCTATGGAACAGTACTTCACGGACAGCCAGGGACGGCGCCAGCCCGACCGGCGAGCCAATCCGCAATTGCGCGAGCTGTTCGAGAGCGCCTACGTGATGGTCGAGCCCTTCTTCGACCCGAATGCGGGGTGGGGCGGCCATTCCCTGGAGCATCTGGCCTTCCGGGTTCTGCGGGAGAATTTTCCTCAGCTCTCGGCCGATGAGGTCCATGCCGTCATCGTCGCCGCCCACCGCATCTACATCGACCGAAATCCCGCAGCCAGCGACCATCTGCGCCGGCCGGACGAGATCAAAAAAAGCTTCTGACCGCCGCTTGGGCGGTCATTTTCGCGGCCAGGCTTACTTGCGGCCCAGGCCGCCCAGGAGGGCAGCCACGACCTTCTTGGGCTTGTGGGGATCGGCCTTGGTAGCCGGCGTGGGGGAATCCGGCACCTCGCCTCGGGGTTCGTAGGGCTTGCTGAAGTCGAAGCCGTCGGCGGCGATCATGGGGTTCCTGCGGCCCCGGCTGCTGCCGGAAGAACGCTCCCGCTCCGGACGATCCGAGCGCTCGGGCCGCTGGGCCACCGGCGCCTTGGGGGTTGCGCTGCCGCGCTTCTTCTTGTTGCCCGGCGGGTATTCGTATTCGGCCTCGGGCTCGAAGCCGGCCACCTCGATCTGCTCGATGGGCCGCTTGATGAGCTTCTCGATCTCCACCAGATAGCCCACCTCGTGGGCGCTCACCAGGGAAATGGCCTTGCCCTGCTTGCCGGCCCGGCCGGTGCGGCCGATGCGGTGCACGTAGTCTTCCGGGACGTGGGGCAGCTCGTAATTGATGACGTAGGGCAGGTCGTCGATATCCAGGCCCCGGGCCGCCACGTCGGTGGCCACCAGGATATGGGTGGTGCCGTTCTTGAAAGCATCCAGGGCCTTGATGCGGTCCAGTTGGCTCTTGTCGCCATGGATGGCGTCCGCGTGGACGCCGGCCCGCTGTAGTTCCCGGGCCAGCCGGGAGCAGCCCTGCTTGGTGCGGACGAAGACGATGGCCTGGGAAATTTCGCCGGACTTCACCAGCTTGACCAGGAGGCCGCGCTTGGAATAGTCCGAAACCGGATGCACCACGTGGCCGATGGTCTCGGAAACCTGGTTGCGGCGGGCCACTTCCACCAGCACCGGCGACTTCAGCATGGTGTCGGCCAGGCGCTTGATCTCTTCCGAGAAAGTGGCGGAGAACAGCAGGCTCTGGCGTTCGCCGGGCAGCATCTTGAGGATGCGGGTGACGTCCGGGATGAAGCCCATGTCCAGCATGCGGTCGGCCTCGTCCAGTACCAGGGCCTGGACGGCGGCGAAGCTGACGCTCTTCTGCTCGACGTGGTCCAGAAGCCGGCCCGGGGTGGCGACCAGGATCTCGACGCCTTTGCGGAGCTCCTCGATCTGGGGCCGGATGTCCACGCCGCCGAAGGCGCACATGGCGCGAAGGGGGGTGTGCTTGCTGTAGCCCTTCACCGATTCGAACACCTGCAGGGCCAGTTCCCGGGTCGGGGCCAGGATCAGGGCGCGGACCGGGTGCTTGGCCGGGGACGGGCTGCTGCTCGCATGGGGCAGCAGGCGCTGCAGGATGGGCAGGGTGAAGGCGGCGGTCTTGCCGGTGCCGGTTTGCGCTCCGCCCATGATGTCCTTGCCGGACAGCACCAGGGGAATCGCCTTGGCCTGGATCGGCGTGGGCTTGGTATAGCCCTCGTCGGTCACGGCCCGCAGGATTTCGGGGGCGAGACCCAGGTCGGCAAAGGTGATTTCGGGAGCTGCATCCGGTGCAGCGGGGGTGGCGGGGCTAGCGTTGCCTTCGCCGACTAAATTGTTGATTTCAGACATGGGCCAGCATTATACGCTCTAGCGCGCTTTCAATATTCGGAGATGCCCGGTGACTTCCTCCCGGTCATGGTAAAGCTGCTTGAAGCGCAACCGGGCTTCCACTCCCGCCGCTGCCAGTTTGGCCTCGATGATGTCGCGGCAGTGGCGGAGTTCGTCGTAGCGCTTCTTCATGGGCAGCTTCAGGTTGAATATGGCTTCCTTGCAGTGTTTCCCGGCGGCCCAGTCGGCCACCAGACCCGCGATCCGGGCGGGCTTTTCCACCATGTCGCACACCAGCCAATCCACCGGCCGCTTGGGACGGTAGTGGAAGCCGTCGACCTTGAGGTGTTCGACCATGCCGCCGGCCATCAGTGCCTTGTCCATGGGGCCGTTGTCGATTGCAGTGACATGGATTTCCCGCTGGGCCAGCTGCCAGGTCCAGCCGCCGGGGGAGGCGCCCAGGTCCACGGCCGTCTGTCCGGCCCGCAGGCGCTCGTCGGCGTTGTGGCCGCCGACGAATTCCATGAAGGCCTCGGCGAGCTTCAGGGTGGAGCGGGACGGGGCCGCCCGGGGCATGCGCAGGCGCGGTATGCCCATGGGCCAGTCGGAACAGTTGCCGGGCAGGGAAATGGCGACGAAGGCGGCGGCCGAACCCAGGAAGAAAAGGTGCAGGCGGGGCAGTTCGGCGTCGTCGGGGGCCAGCAGGCTGGCCTTCTCCAGGGCGATGCGGAAGGGCTTCTCGAATTTCTTGCAGAAGCTGGAGAGTTCCTTGGCCTCGTTGGTGTCGGCGGTTTCCAGCCAGACGTCCCGGAAGCGGGTGCCCAGAGCCCGGACGGCGTGGAGCAGGGGAGTGATCCGGTCGCCCACCGGCAGCTCGGTGACCAGGGGGGCGGAGAAGAGCAACTGGCGGGCGAAGCACAGGTGCCGCCACTTGAGCCCCTCGGCCAGGGTGGCCATGGCGGCGGGTTCGTGGGGCAGGTAGGCGACGTAGCCGCTGTCGGGCTTGGCCCTGGCGTAGCCTTCGACGCCGAGTTCCCCGGCGGTCTCGCAGATTTCAGCGGCACATTCTTTTTCGAAGCCGGGCCGGCAGTAGAGAACTGCCTGATTCAGTGCGGCGGGGAACATCAATGCTTCGCCGCCGGTTTTTCGGATTCGCCGTCGGCGGATTTGCCTTCGCCATCGGCCGGCTTGGCCTCGCCTTCGGCGGCAGCCTTCTTCTTGTTCTTTTTCTTGACGTCGGCCGGCGGTTCGGCGGGCGGCAGCTGGGGTACCACGGTTTCGATCTGGTTCTGCCGCATGTACTCGTCCATCTCCCGCCAGCCGGCGAACATGGCGGCCTTGGGCAGCCAGTTGTAGATGGAGTAGCAGTCCTCGATGGCCCGCCCCGATTGCCGGCAGGCGCTGCCCACCGCCTTGCCTTCGGCCTCCAGGCGGGCCTCCTTCTTGGCTGGATCCTCGAGGCCGAGCTTCTGGTTCACCTGGTCGCAACCGGCCAGGGAGATCAGGATAAGGGGCAGAAAAATCAAGCTTTTATGCATGGCCGGCATTTTCCCACAAATTGGGGTGAATACAGCAGAGCATCGTCATGGCGACGCTGCATTTCGGTTTGCCGTCCTGCCGCCTATAATTTCACTTTTGCCGTTACTGGAGTTCCCATGCAGCACCTCATCCGCACCACTGCCGTCGCCTGCGGGCTGGCGGTCGCCCTTTCCGCCCATGCCGCCAAGCCCGCCAAGGCCCCCAAGCCCGAAGCCGCCCCGGCTGCCCCGGTGGAAATCGAACTGGCCCAGGAGCTCGGCCAGGGGGCGGAAGAGCGTCTGGGCAAGCTGGTCGAGCGCTTCAACCAGGAGCAGAAAGGCGTCGTGGTCAAGCTGGTGCACCTGTCCGAGCACGGCAAGCCGGCCCCCCTGAATCTGGTGCGCCGCCAGGACATGGGCGGGTTCCTGACCCAGAAGGGAAGCTTGAAGCCCCTCCACCAGGTGATGAGCGAGGCCAAGGTTCCCTTCAATGCCAACCTGTCGCCGGACCTGAAGGTCGGCGCCGTGGACGAAAAGGGCAAGCTGGTGGCCCTGCCCGTCGCCTATTCCACCCCGGTCCTGTTCTACAACAAGGCAGGCTTCCAGAAGGCCGGCCTGGATCCCGAGAAGCCGCCCAAGACCTGGGCCGAAACCCTGCAGGCCGCCGACAAGCTGTGGGACGCCGGCTACCGGTGCACCTACACCACCTCCTGGCCGACCTGGGTCCATATCGACAACGTGTCCGCCCTGTCCGGCGAGAAGGTCGCGACCCCCAAGGGCGAGTTGGCCTTCAACGGCCTGCCCCAGGTGAAGCACATCGCCATGCTGGCGACCTGGCATAAGGCCAAGTTCTTCCGCAGCTTCGGCCGCCGGGACGAGGCCGACAAGCACTTCGCCAGCGGCGAGTGCGCCATGATCACCACCGACTCCGCCGCCCATACCGAATTCCGCGATGTGGCCGGCCTCGACTTCGGTGTGGCCCCCATGCCCTACCACGACGACGTTTATGGCGGCCGCCAGCACACCCTGGCCGACGGCGCTTCCCTGTGGATCGGCGGCGGCTACAAGCCCCAGGAGTACAAGGCGGTGGCCCGCTTCGTGTCCTTCCTGATCACGCCGGACAGCCAGGTCGAACTGGCCCGCCTGTACGGGCAGGTGCCCCTGACCCAGGCTGCCCGTAGCGTCCTGAAAGCCAAGGTGCAGTCGGACCGCGACCATACCCTGGACGTCGCCTACGCTTCCCTGAAGGGCGAGGGCGCCACCCATCCCCTGCGGGTCTCCACCGTCGATCCGGTGCGCGTCATCATCGACGAGGAACTGGAAGCGGTCTGGGAAGACCAGAAGCCCGCCAAGGCTGCCCTCGATACCGCCGTGGCCCGGGGCAACGCCGTGCTGTCCGCCAAGCCGGCCCTGAAGAAAGCCGTTCCCTTCTGAGCCAACCGGCTTACCCCCTGCCGCGGTGGATCGCCCACCGCGGCGGCGGCGCCCTGGCGCCGGAAAATACCCTGGCCGGCATCCGCCTGGCCGCCCGCCTGGGCTTCAAGGCCGTCGAATTCGACGTCATGTTGACAACCGACGGCGTCCCCATCCTCATCCACGACGAAACTCTCCAGCGCACCACCGACGGCCGGGGCCGGGTGTCCGCCCATGCCTGGGATGCCATTTCCCGCCTGGATGCCGGCAGCAAATTTCATCCTGCCTGGGCGGGCGAGCCGGTGCCCCGCCTGGCCGATGCCCTGAGCCTGTGCGCTGACCTGGGGCTTTCGGCCAA
>JBLNBI010000048.1:0-7002 GCA_050259815.1 Actinomycetota bacterium
TTTGGCGCGGATGAGATGCCTGCCCCGGGGGGTTCGATAGCTGCCGGATTCCTCCCCTGCCCCGTTCTTGGCGGTGGAAATGGTGTATTCCCGCAGCACCAGCCCGTCGTCGCCGGTCACGGTCATGCGCTGGCGGGCGATGGAAACGTCAATCCTCATGGTGACTTCCGGCGCCGCCCGGCAAAGAAGGCGGACAACATCTGGCTGCACTCTTCGGCCAGTATGCCGCCCTCCACGGTCGTGTGGTGATTGAGCCGCTCCACCCCGAAAAGATCCACCACGCTGCCATGGACCCCGGTCTTGGGGTCCCGGGCCCCATACACCACCCGGGCAATGCGGGCGTGCATGATGGCGCCGGCGCACATGGCACAGGGCTCCAGGGTGACGTAGAGTTCGCAGCCTGGCAGCCGGTAGTTGCCCAGGTTGCGGGCGGCGTCCCGCAGGGCGGAAATCTCGGCGTGGGCAGTAGGATCGCTCTCGCCGATGGGCGTATTGAAGCCGCGGCCGACGATTTCGCCGTTTCGCACCACCACCGCGCCCACCGGCACTTCACCCAGGCACTCGGCGGCCCTGGCCAGGGACATGGCTTCCCGCATGAAAAATTCGTCGCCCAGGTGCTGGACTTCCACCCCTTCGATCACTTCAACTTCCATTTCTTCAAGCCAACCAGGGCGCGATTCTGAACGGAATCCCCACTCGGGACAAGCCGCCGAACCGTCGCCCTTGTCCATTGCGTTACCGGCCCGCACCGCTCAGGGCGGCGATGCGCTCCTCGATGCTGGGATGGCTGGAGAACAAGGCCATCCAGCCGCTGCGGGCCGGCGCGATGCCGGCGGTAGCCAGGTTCTGGGGCATGGAGTCGGCGGACACCCCACCCAGCCGCTGCAGGGCGGAAATCATCGGTCGCGGCGTTCCCAGGAGCTGGGCGGCACCCGCATCGGCCCGGAACTCCCGCTGGCGGGAGAAATACATGACCACGATGCTCGCCAGGATGCCGAAGACGATGTCCAGGACGATGACGCTGATGGTGTAGCCGATCCCCGGACCGGAGGACTCGTCGTCATTACGGCGCAGGAAGCTGTCCACCAGGTAGCCGATCACCCGGGAAAGGAAGATGACGAAGGTGTTCATCACCCCCTGGATCAGGGTCAGGGTCACCATGTCGCCGTTGGCCACATGGGACACTTCATGGGCCAGGACGGCCTGGGCCTCGTCCCGGTTCATGGTCTGCAGGAGCCCGGTGGAAACCGCCACCAGGGAGCTGTTCTTGGTGGCGCCGGTGGCAAAGGCATTGGGCTCGCCCTCGTAGACGGCCACCTCCGGCATGGCGATGCCGGCATTGCGGGCCAGGCGCTGCACAGTATCCACCAGCCAGAACTCGGTGCTGTTCTGGGGCGTCTCGATAACCTGGGCGCCGGTGGACCACTTGGCCATGGTCTTCGACATCAGGAGCGAAATGAAGGCGCCCCCGAAACCCATGACCGCCGCGAAGCCCAGCAGCAGGCCCATGTTGAGGCCGTTGGCAGTCAAGTACCGATTGACCCCGAGCAGGCTGGCGACAATGGACAGGGTGACCAGTACCGCCACGTTGGTGAGCAGAAACAGGAAGATGCGTTTCATGGGATTCTCCTTATGGAAGGGATGCCACCTTGCGGTTGGCGCGAATTGAACTGGCAATGGAAAGGACGATGAGGATGGCGCCCAGAAGCCCCGTGACGGCCTCCGGAATATGCCATTTGATACCCAGGAGCATGATGGCGGCCAGGGCACCGATGGCCCAGAAAGCGCCGTGTTCCAGGTAACGATAGCTGTCCAGGGTCCCCTTTTCCACCAGAAAGATGGTGAAGCTGCGGACGAACAGGGCGCCGGCGCCCAGGCCCAGGGCGATGACGATCAGGTTGTTGGTCATGGCGAAGGCCCCCACCACGCCATCGAAGGAAAAGCTCGCATCCAGCAGTTCCAGGTAAAGGAACCCGCCGATACCCTGCTGAATAACGCCATCCCCGGCTTCCTCGCCCCCCAGGAGGGCGGAAGCTCCCTTGGCAATGATGAAGGTCACCACCCCCCACACACCGGCGGTGATGAACTCGCCCCGCTCAGGCTCCCCGAGCAGGCTTGCCGCCCCAAGGACAATCGCCAGGGTCAGGGCCGCTTCGACCGCCTCCAGCTTGCCCAGGCGGGTCATGGGCCGTTCGATCCACTCCAGCCAGTGATGGGTCTTGTTGTGGGCCACGAAGAACTTGAGGAACACCATCATCAGGAAGGCGCCGCCGAAGGCTGCGATCTGGTGATGGGCGCCGGTTAGGACGCGGCTGTACTCGTCGGGACGATTCACGGCCAAATCCACCGCCGCCCAGGGCCCTACTCCTGCCGCCAAAGCGACGATCAGCACGGGAAATACCAGGCGCATGCCGAAGACGGCGACCAGCATGCCCCACACCAGGAAGCGGCGCCGCCACCTCTCGTCCCAATCCCGAAGGATGCCCGCATTCACCACGGCATTGTCGAAGGAAAGGGATGTTTCGAGGACGACCAGGAAACCCACCGTAGTCGCAGCGGACAGCCCGCCGATGGCGTAGCCGATGGCCATCGCCAGCAGGCTGAAGATGATGGAACCGCGAAAGTGTTGGAAGAGATTTCTCATGGCGCCCGAGGCTGACCGTAACGCCCTGAATTGTAGGGGGCGTTACGATCCCTAAAAACAAGCGGAATACTGATCGATAGTTCGATTAATACGGAATTTCATCACCCTGACGCCGCCGGTACCCGGCTCATTGGGGGCCGGCCACCCCAACGGATACCAACTCCACCGCCCAGAGGCTGACGAACCATTCCTTTGATTTTTATTACTAATTCCCGAATCCGGTTGCCCCGTTGCCAAAGCGGCAAAGGGCAAACCGGGGGCCACCCCGTGGCCCTGACATCCTTCCGCTCCCTTTCCCCACGCTCCTCAATCCCTGGTTGAGCCCCTGAACCGAGCTGGAGTGGCCGCATCAAGAATAACCTCCATGGCAAAGGAGAATACAAATGTCCGAAGCAGTATCCGTCGCTCAATCCAGCCCGGCGCCTCAACAGCGGCAACAGGCCCCTTCCCTCCTCTATTCCGGTCTCGCGGTTTTCGCCGCTGTCTGCGGCATGTTTGTCACAGCGGTCCGGGCGGAGGGCGTGAACCTGGACGTTCCCTACGTCCCCACCCCGCAGCCCGTGGTCGATCGCATGCTCCAGATGGCCGGAGTGAAATCCACCGACCTGGTCATGGACGTGGGCTGTGGCGATGGCCGCATGGTGGTCACCGCCGCCAAGCAGTATGGAGCCAGGGGCTTCTGCAACGACATCGATCCGGAACGGATCAGCGAAGCCAGGCGTAATGCCAAGGAAGCCGGCGTCGCCGACAAGGTGAAGTTCCGTCAGGGCAACCTGTTCGACGTGGATATCAGCCAGGCCGATGTCCTGCCCATGTACCTGCTGGAAAGCATCAACCTCAAGCTGCGGCCCAAGATCCTGGCCACGGCCAAGCCCGGCGCCCGGGTGGTTTCCCACGCCTTCACCATGGGCGACTGGAAACCCGACATGACGGATACCGTCGATGGCCGCCACGTCTTCCTGTGGATCGTCCCGGCCCGGATCGACGGCCACCGGCAGGTACGGCAAGGCCCGGAGCAGACTGATCTGAACCTGGACATCAAGCAGTCCTACCAGGAGTTCACCGGCAAGGCGACCATCAACGGCCGTTCTTCCGACATCCGGGACGGCCGAATCCGGGGTACTGAGATCAGCTTCACCTACGAACCCCAGCCCGGCCAGCCCCAGACCTTCCGGGGCCGCGTGAATGGTCAATTGATCGAGGCCTCCGGGGACGCTGGCCAGCCCAATCTGGCCAAGCGTCCTTAACCCCCTGGGGAAGGCGGCTCCGGCCTGCCCTCCCCTACGTCATCCGGAGGAGCCATGGAAAAGGCTTCCAGCGCCCCCCGCGCCAGCCTGTCGGTCCTCGATGGCGTCGCCATGATGGTGGGCATCGTCATCGGGATCGGCATCTTCAAGACCCCGTCCCTGGTGGCCGCCAATGTGGGCAGCGAAGCCGGTTTCCTGGAGGCCTGGATACTGGGGGGCGCCATCACCCTGGTTGGCGCCCTGGTCTATGGGGAAATGGCCGCCGCCTATCCCAGCACCGGCGGGGAATACCACTTCCTGAAGCGGGCCTTCGGACAGCGTTTGGGATTCCTGTTCGCCTGGGCCCGGATATCGGTCATCCAGACCGGCGCCATTGCCGCCGTCGCCTTCGTCTTCGGGGACTACGCCCAGCGGATTCACTCCCTGGGCACCTTCGGCGCCGCCCTCTACGCAGGCATCGCCCTGGTAGCCCTCACGCTTCTCAACCTCGTCGGTACCTTCCACAGCAAGACAGCTCAGAACCTCTTCGCCCTGCTGACCGTGCTCACCCTGGCTACCGTGGCCGGTACGGGGCTTGCGGCAACCGGCACGCCCGCTGCTGCGGCCCCCGGCCCCTCGCCTGCCGGTGCCGGCGGCGCCTTGGGTCTGGCCATGGTCTTCATTCTATTGACCTACGGCGGCTGGAACGAGGCTGCCTATCTTTCTGCCGACGTGCGGGACGGGCGCCGGAACATGGTCCGGATTCTGGTGCTGAGCACCTTGGTCATTGTCGCCGCCTACCTGCTCATCAACCTTGCCTACCTGCACGTGTTGGGTCTCCAGGCCCTGCGCAAGAGCGACGCGGTGGCGGCGGACATGATGCGCCGGACCCTGGGCCGGGAAGGATCGGTGCTGCTGAGCGCAACCGTGTGCTGTGCCGCCATCAGCACCCTGAATGCCACCATTTTCACCGGTGCGCGCATTTACCACGCCCTGGGCGAAGACCTGGTTCCGTTTCGAAAATTGGGATTCTGGAGCGGAGAAGGCAACAATCCGCGCAATGCGGTGCTGATGCAAAGCGCCATCGCAGGCAGCCTGATCGGCTTCGGCGCCTTCACCCACGACGGATTCCAGGCCATGGTTGAATACACGGCCCCCGTCTTCTGGTTTTTCCTGCTGCTCGTGGGGATTTCCTGCTTCGTGCTGAGGCGGAAAGAAACGGCTGAAGCCCAGCCGTTCCGTACCCCGTTTCAGCTCTGGAAGCCCGTCGTTTTCTGCCTGACCTGCGCCTATCTACTCTATTCGAGCCTCGCCTATACCGGCAGGGGGGCGCTGGTGGGCATCGCCGTACTGCTGATGGGCATCCCCCTGCTGGCGCTCTTGCGGCGCAGGCAGGGGAACTCCAGGCTTATTCCCACTCGATAGTGGCGGGGGGCTTGCCGGAGATGTCGTACACCACCCGGTTGATGCCGCGGACTTCATTGATGATCCGGTTGGAGACCTTGCCCAGCAGGCTGTGGGGCAGTTCGGCCCAGTGGGCGGTCATGAAGTCCTGGGTCTGGACGGCGCGCAGGGCCACCACATACTCGTAGGTCCGGCCATCACCCATGACGCCCACGCTCTTCACCGGCAGGAAGACGGCGAAGGCTTGGCTGGTCTTGTCGTACCAGTCGGCGGCACGCAGCTCGTCGATGAAGATGGCGTCAGCCCGGCGCAGCAGGTCGGCGAACTCCTTCTTCACCTCGCCCAGGATGCGCACGCCCAGGCCGGGGCCTGGGAAGGGATGGCGGTACACCATGTCGTGGGGCAGGCCCAGGGCGACGCCCAGTTCCCGCACCTCGTCCTTGAACAGTTCGCGCAGCGGCTCGAGGAGCTTGAGGTTCAGGGTCTCGGGTAGGCCGCCGACGTTGTGGTGGCTCTTGATGGTGTGGGCCTTGCCGGTTTTCGACCCGGCGGACTCGATCACGTCCGGGTAGATGGTGCCCTGGGCCAGCCACTTGGCGGCGGGGAGCTTGGCGGCCTCGGCCTGGAAGACCTCGACGAATTCCCGGCCGATGATCTTGCGCTTCTGCTCGGGGTCGGAGACGCCCTTCAGGTGGCCCATGAACTGTTCGGTGGCATCCACGTGGATGACCTTGACCCCCAGGTTGCGGGCAAAGAGCTGCATCACCTGCTCGGCTTCGTTGAGGCGCAGGAGGCCGTTGTCCACGAAGACGCAGGTGAGCTGGTCGCCGATGGCGCGATGGATCAGGGCCGCCGCCACCGAGGAATCCACGCCGCCGGACAGGCCCAGGATGACCTCATCCTTGCCGACCTGGGCGCGGATCTTCTCGACGGCCTCGGAAATATAGTCCGGCATGTTCCAGTCCCGGCCGCATCCGCAGATGTCGTGGACGAAACGGGCGATCATTTCCTTGCCCTTGATGGTGTGGGTCACTTCCGGGTGGAACTGGACGGCGTAGAAGCCCCGGTCCTCATCGGCCATGGCGGCCACCGGGCAGGAATCGTTGCCGGCGATGACCTTGAAGCCCGCCGGCAACTGAGTCACCTTGTCGCCGTGGCTCATCCACACTTCCAGGAGGCCGTGGCCTTCCTCGTTGGTCCGGTCCTGGATACCGTCGAACAGCTTGGAATGGCCCCGGGCGCGGATTTCGGCGTAACCGAATTCCCGCTTGCTGGAGCTTTCCACCTTGCCGCCCAGTTGCTCGGCCATGGTCTGCATGCCGTAGCAGATGCCAAGGACGGGCACGCCCAGCTCGAACACCGCCTGGGGAGCCTTCCAGTCCAGGGCCTCATAGACGGAGTTGGGGCCGCCGGAGAGGATGATGCCGTTGGGCTTGAATTCCCGGACGAATTCGTCGGAAACGTCGAAGGGATGCAGTTCGCAATACACCTGCTGCTCGCGCACGCGGCGGGCGATGAGCTGCGTGACCTGCGAACCGAAGTCGAGGATCAGGATTTTCTGGTGGGAGTGCTGGGACATGGGCGGCGGCCTCAAATGAATCGGGCGGCCGGGTCAATCCAGGCCGCCCGCGATCTACGACAAAATATCAGTCGACGTGGTAGTTCGGTGCTTCCTTGGTGATCTGCACATCGTGCACATGTGACTCGCGCACGCCGGCCGAGGTGATC